>JAUMAI010000168.1:0-2241 GCA_032116775.1 Pirellula sp.
AAAATCGTTTCACGGGCTTTGGCAACCAGAGAAATTGGGCTATTGATAATATCCCTGCGAAATACAAATGGCACCTGCATCTCGATGCAGATGAGCGTCCCACGCCGGAGTTCGTCAGTGAGATCGCAAAACTAATTAGTACAGCCCCCGCACATGCCGGCTTCTGGGTGCCCAATAAGCTAATGCTCGGCGAGCATTGGTTGCGATATTCGAGTGGCTATCCGGTTTATCAGGTTCGTCTATTCCACCAGGATCGCTTACGCTTTCAAAATGCAGGACATGGTCAAAAGGAAGTAACATCTGGTACTCTGGGATATCTGCAAACCCCATATCTTCACTACGGCTTTTCTAAAGGATTGCTGAAGTGGTTCGAAAAGCACGCAAAATACGCTTCCCAGGAAGCTGTGGCAGGAACTGAATCAAGGCAAAGCCTGGTCCAAACTCTGAGGAACATCACCCAGGACAAAGTAACTCGGCGAAGAGCCATAAAACAGCTAAGTTACCGCCTGCCATTTAGAGGTTGGTTGCGGTGGTTCGAGATACTCATAGTTCGGCGGGGCTTTCTGGATGGAAAGGCTGGTTTTATTTATGCCGATATGCTTTACACTTACGAAAACATGATCAGCACTTTCATGAAAGCGCGACGAGCCGGGCTGACTCAAGAAGAGATAGGGATTATTGAGCCTCAAAACCGGTCTAATACTCGACTCTAAATGTCGCTACAATCGGGAAATTCCGAATGGTCAATCGGTGACAGATCGTTTTCTAACAGTGTTTGCCACTCTTTTGCCGTAAAGAGACTCAATTTTTAAACTGAGCAATATTATCATCAAGGTCAATGCGTCACAGCAGCCTTAGGTTGCTGTCGCATCTCTATCGTCTTGTTATCAAGGTATTTCGAATGTCCAAATCTGCATTGATTACAGGGATTACCGGTCAGGATGGAAGCTACTTGGCTGAACTTCTGCTCGCCAAGGGCTATAAAGTCCACGGTATCGTGCGTCGAGCGAGCACATTCACAACGGGGCGAATCAACCACATTTATCAAGATCCGCATACCAATCCCCAACTTACGCTTCATTACGGTGACCTGACCGACGGGCAAGCGTTGACGAACCTTGTTTTGGATGTTGAACCAGACGAGATCTACAATCTCGGTGCCCAGAGCCACGTTCGCGTTTCCTTTGACCAACCGGTATACACGCTGCAAGCAACCGGAGGTGGTGCATTAAACGTATTAGAAGCAGCCCGCCTGCTAAATAAGAAGAAAGAAGTACGCGTCTATCAAGCCTCCAGCAGCGAAATGTATGGTGATGTGCTGGAAGTTCCTCAAAAAGAAACCACACCGTTCAATCCGCAATCGCCGTACGGATGTGCCAAGGTTTATGCGTTCCATCAAACGGTCAACTATCGCCGCTCTTATGGAATGTTTGCTTGCAACGGCATCTTATTCAACCATGAGTCGGAGCGTCGTGGGGAAACGTTCGTCACTCGTAAAATCACTCGCGCTGCGACTCGTATCAAAGTAGGTCTTCAAGAGAAGATATATCTTGGCAATTTGGATGCCAAGCGCGACTGGGGATACGCCAAAGATTACGTCGAAGCGATGTGGATGATCTTGCAGCACAGCGAGCCAGAAGATTTTGTGATTGCGACCGGTGAAACGTATACGATTCGACAATTCCTCGGCTTCGTCTTTGAACAGCTCGGTATGAACTGGGAAGATTATGTAGAAATCGATCCTCGCTATTTCCGCCCCGCGGAAGTCGATTTGCTGTTAGGAGATCCGACCAAGGCAAAAGAAAAATTAGGTTGGATTCCCAAGACCTCCTGCCAGGAATTGGCACGTATTATGGTGGAACATGATTTGGAATTGGCAGAACGAGAACTGCACGCAGGCAGCTTCAAGGCTTAATCTGTAAATCGTTTCGACTTTGAAAGGGACGCCGCAAGGCGTCCCTTTTTTTGGTTCGTGACCCTAGCTGGCCATGCTTCCGAGGACACGGGCAAAGCCCATGTCCTCAGTCTTGTTCTCATTGTACGGGGGATACAGAGCCCATGTCCTCGGTCTTGGCCTGACAGCGCGGGGCAAGTCCCTAAGCGTCAGCATGGGTTCATCCCATGCTGATGCAACTCATGGACAGCTAAACGGTGAAAAAATCTGCAACGCAGGCACGGGCTCGTCCCGTTGCCTGCGGAAGCTCATTCGTAGCCGACGATGCCGTGCGAAGACACGGGCGG
>JAUMAI010000169.1:0-1987 GCA_032116775.1 Pirellula sp.
ACTCAGCGAGGCTGAACTTTTGGAATTTCTCTTCCTGCCGGGCTTTTCGACCGCGGAGAAAGTCACTGAAGTTTCCGGACGTGGCGTTGGCTTGGATGTCGTACATCATCTAGTTCAATCCGTGGGTGGTGCAGTTCGAATCCAAACCAAGTTGGGAATCGGTACCACATTTATTTTGCAACTTCCGATCACGTTATCGGTTCTTCGCGCTGTGTTGGTAACTATAGGCGGCCAACCCTACGCTTTGCCACACAATCGCACTGAGCGACTACTTCGACTGCCTCATAAAGAAGTTCTTTCACTGGAAGGACGACAGTTCTTCGTCGACAACGGTCGCAATATCGGCTTGGTACCAGCACAGCAATTGCTCGAACTTCCAGATTCACCAGATGCAATTAGCAAACTCGAAAAGGAAGAGGAATTATCGATCGTTTTGATCCGCGGCGAGGAAAAGTCCTTTGGTATCACCGTCGATGCCTTTAAAGGAGAACTTGACCTAGTTGTTAGACCATTGGATTCACGCCTTGGCAGAGTTCCTAATTTAAGCGCAGCGGCGATCTTAGATAATGGACATCCAGTCCTGATCTTGGACGTAGAGGATCTACTTCGATCTATTGATCAGATTTTATCCCAGGGTAAATTGCAGCGTTCGATCCGTTTCAATGCTCGCCAAAATAGCGACAATCGCAAACGAATTTTGGTGGTTGATGATTCGATCACAGTCCGGGAGTTACAGCGTCAACTCTTAACCCAACGCGGTTATCAGGTAGACATTGCCGTGGATGGCACCGATGGTTTAGAAATGGCGCGAGTGGGACAGTATGATCTTATCGTTAGCGACATCGATATGCCGCGCATGAATGGCTTGGAAATGATCCGCAACCTGAAAAGTGAACCCCGAACAACCGCCGTACCTGTCATCGTCGTCTCATACAAAGGACGAGATGAAGACCGTCAGATGGGTATGCAGGTCGGCGCTAACTATTATTTGACAAAAAGTAGCTTTCAAGACGATAGCTACCTCGATGCGGTGCACGATTTAATCGGAGATCCGTGATGCGTGTCGCGATAGTAAACGACTTAAGGATAGCCGTTGAAGCATTGCGACGTGTTGTCACCAGCGATCCGGAACATCAGATCGCTTGGATCGCCAACGACGGCCAAGAAGCTATTCGCAAATGCTTAAGCGATAAACCGGATGTGATTTTGATGGACTTAATCATGCCGGGTCTGGATGGCGCGCAGACTACCAAAGAGATAATGACTAAATGCCCATGTCCGATTCTGGTTGTAACAGCGACCGTATCTGGAAATTACTCTTTGGTTTACGATGCCTTAGGGTTTGGTGCTGTTGATGCGGTGAATACCCCCACGATCGGCACTGCGGGCAATGTTCAGGGTGGTGCAGATCTGCTGAAAAAGCTGGCTAGAATGAAGGGGACCGTTAACGAATCTCGCAGCTTGCAGCGTGAACCACGGGCCGTCGACATCTCGGCATCGAAGCCATCCCCATTGATAAGTCCTGTGTTGCTTGGTGCCAGTACAGGAGGCCCTCAAGCCCTCTTGGTTGTATTGTCTCCGCTTTTAACCTTGAGCAATGTATCCATTTGGATCGCACAGCACATCGGCGCTGATTTCTTTGCGGGCTTTGCGGATTATCTTGCGAACAGAACCCAGGCATCGATCCATATCGCTAGGGCAGGAGACTCTTTTGTCCAGCCGGGGATTCACCTGCTACCGAGCGAACCTGCGCTAATCGTATCTTCCCAAGGTACGATTCAACCCGACCCGACGCCGAGCAACTCGCTTCACACACCGAATATCAATCGTTTTTTCTCCAGTGTGGCTAAAAATTCTGCCAAGCCTGGAATCGCCGCACTGCTAACCGGTATGGGGAGCGATGGTGCGCAAGGCTTGCTAGAACTTCGGCAGAAAGGTTGGTACACCCTCGCGCAAGACGAAGCGACATCTGTCGTCTATGGGATGC
>JAUMAI010000170.1:0-2146 GCA_032116775.1 Pirellula sp.
AATTGAAAAAAAGGGCGATGTAAATCGAACTGGATGGAAGCATAAAGATCTTGCAAATGAAGTTGTCTCTCGTCTGTCAGAAATGGCGATTGATACTTCTACTGGTGAAGTTATGTTGAGTAGTCAAGAAATGGCCATGAAAATGCTTGACTACATCCAGCCGTCCTATTGGCGAATTAAAGAGTTGAGCACGCTTGGAATCAACGCCGACAACTTTTCTAAAGTCGGAGAATACAAAGAGAGCATCATTGTTAGAAAGGCAAAACTATGACATCATCAAACAAACACACAACACCAGAAGAGCTTGTTGTGGATTATGCGGCTGAATTTGCGGCTGATGTAGGACGAGAGAATCATCGTCGTGAGCAAAATCAACAATACCAGACAAAGCTTTTTGAGCAACTGAGCGAGCCATTTCCTGCGGAAATGGAGCGTACGCTTGTTAAGGGTGGAACGCGTCTTACCTACCTGCCAGTGTCTGAGGTAATTACTCGTCTAAATCGAATCTTTGGCCCGCTAAATTGGTCATTTGAAATCATTAAGTGTGAGCGCGATACGCTTGATCCAGAATTTATTGTTGCTCATGTTCGCCTAACCGTTAACGGTGAAACCGGATGGGCACATGTTTCAAAAGACGGATTTGGCGGTCAGCAAATCAAGCGCAAAAAAGATGGAACGATTGTCGATCTGGGTGACGAATTTAAAGGTGCTGTATCTGACGCACTCAAGAAAGCGGCACAACAGCTTGGTGTTGGTCTATATCTAGCTCGAGATCCTGACGCAATCGAGATTGATGGCGCAATGCATGCACCCGATACGGTTGAGCAACCAGTAGCTTCGGTAATGCCTCAGGGCTACGACCAGTTCATGTCGCTTCGTAGTCAACTTAATGAAGATCAAGTAAAGAAGCTTCGCTCGTACTGGAATGACTTTAGTAAGGGTCGCCCTGTGCCTAAACCACAGGAATTCACCTCTAATGAACTTGAAGTCCTAATCACAGAATGCACTCGGCTCTTACTCGATGGCGAATACACAGTTCCTCAATCTGAGGATGGCGAGAATGACGGAGAATAATTTACTGATCGCTCCGGAATATCTTTCGCCGTCTTCAATCTCTACCTTTCAGCAGTGTCCGCTTAAATTTAAGTACAGTCGCATAGACAAACTTTCCGAGCCACCCACCGAGGCAACAATTCGCGGAAACTTTGTTCACGACATTATGGAAGCGTTGTATGGCCTTGATCCAGAACAGCGGACTCAGGACAGCGCCAAAGAACTAGCTCGATCCCTGTGGGGCGGCACATGGGAAGCACGAGCCAGCGAGCTGATTCCTGATTCAAAAAAATTGCATGAATTCCGTTGGAGTGCATGGTGGTGCGTTGCGAATCTATGGAACCTCGAAGATCCGACGCTGGTTACTCCTGCTGGACTTGAAAAAGAAGTCCTTGCAACAATAGGTGGCGTTGCAGTCCGTGGGTTCATTGACCGGTATAGCGCGACCGACGATGGAATTACAATCAGCGACTATAAAACTGGCAAGAAACCTCATCCACGCTACCAAAGTGACAAATTTTTCCAGTTATTTGTTTATGCCCTAGCAATACAAGAACTTGATATAGGTCATGTCAAGAATGTTGAGTTGTTGTTTCTTAAGGAGTAGTTGCGCCTAATTCAAGATGTTACTCCTGATGACCTAGAGGAAACAAAAGAAACGATTGTCTCGGTTCGTAGGGGAATAGACTCTCGGTGTGCCAATAATGATTTTGAACCAAAAACACATAAATTGTGCGATTGGTGTCACTTTAAGCCAATATGTCCAGCATGGAAGGGTAAGCGATGAATGATGATGCTTTTGCCAGGTTAGTGGCAGAGGAAGTGAAGAATCGTGTAAGCAAAACACAGCGCGATTTTCTCCGCATGCCCGAAAACTGGGAACGATGGCAGCGATCGCTGATTTCATTGTGTACAAATCTGGGTAATCAGATTGTTTACATTGAATCAGACCAATCAGCTGATCGTTCTCGGTATGAAGCACTTGGAAACGATGGCATTAAGTTGCTTGCAGAAGCAATGTCCGACTATGAACAAAAGCGATCAAAGATTGAACGCTTTAAATTTCATGTCGAAAAGCGACTTGATGAAGTAA
>JAUMAI010000171.1:0-342 GCA_032116775.1 Pirellula sp.
TAAGGCCACAAGTTATTCTAAGGCCAAAGGAGGCTTTCAAAATGACCCGATCTAGAAGAACTTTTACCTCGCAATAAAAAGCCACGATCGTTTTGCGGCATTTGATCGACAAGACAACCGTTTTAGACCTGTTTGACGAATTTGGGCTCCATCCGACTCAAATCTACACATGACAAAAGCAGCTTATAGATAACGCGGCTTTGGTATTTCAGACGCCCCGCCAGTCGCCCAAGCAGGAGGATGCCAAAGACCGTAAAATCATTGCTCTTGAGGCCAAAATCCAACAGAAAAATGAAGTCGTCGCCGAACTGCTCCACGAGCACGTGCAGCTAAAAAAAGAAC
>JAUMAI010000171.1:352-3115 GCA_032116775.1 Pirellula sp.
CTCTAAATGGATGCTGGGTTCCCCCTGATACCCGCGACCAAGTTGTCGATTACGTCAATCATTGGAACCAACGAACCGAAATTCCAGCCAAGCAAATCGTTGCATGGCTCGGGGTTGGCGGCAGCAAGTATTTCGACTGGAGGAAACACTATGGCAAAGTCAACGAGCACAATGGAGCCATCCCACGGGATCATTGGCTAGATGAATCCGAGCGAAAGGCGATCTTGGAGTTCCATGCCAAACATCCCCTTGAGGGGTATCGCCGTCTGACCTTCATGATGCTCGACACGAACGTCGTCGCAGCTAGTCCATCGAGTGTTTATCGGCCCCCAATTCATCTCCAGAGACTTCAAGGAATTCATATGTATTACAGGAATGACCCATGTGAAGACTTCGGCGAGCTGAGGCGATACAAAACGTTGCATGAGTGTCCGGAATCGATTAGATTGAAACTTACTTGAGCGGAGGATAGGGCAATGCTGGGAAGCAACCCCCTGTTGTTTGATTACCGCGCCGTCTCAGGTCCAGGATCGAAGGGTTGCGTCAACCGAAACGGCTTGGCGCACTCCTTCCCTTCGATTCTGGTGAGAATACGATAAATCCAAACGCTGGGATCTTGAAGATCTCAAAACAAATTAGTGACCGTTACCCATTTACGATTAACGCCGATCAGACAGAAATCCATTTCAATCTGAACCAATTCAAATTGATGCGAGAGCTTATTGTATGTACACAAAACAACTTCCGTCGATACTAGGAAGAATTCTTGCACTATCGGCGTTCGTACCGGGCTGTTCGAGGACTCTGCCACCGCATTTCGAGGACGGTTCACAGGCTGCCCGCATCGAGCCTTTTAATAATGAACCCGAGCCGTCTTTTGCAGGCCTTTCGGTGCAGTCCTTAATGGAGCAGCCAGCTTTGGCGCCACACGTTACTAGCTTTTGGACGGAGGTGCGCCAACGACCGGGGTGCTTAGGTGATCAGGGATTGGAAAGAGGCTTGGAGCGGGCGCTATACCGCGATTTTCTTGCTACGGGCCCAAGTCAGCCTGGGCGGATTGTTCAGGGACTGGTGAGATGCTTGCTTGATGCAGGAGCATCGAGTAACGAGGCCCTCGATACCGTAGATGCAGCGATTGCTCGAGGTCTTTTCACAAACAAGGATTTAGAGGGAGCGCTATTGGCCACTAAGCAGCTTCGAGTCCACTTTTTGCATAGCAGTGCCGATGTTGAGGGGAGCCAATTCAGTACTTTTGCTTCCCGCGCACCACATAGTCGACCATCTGCTGAACTTGATGTGTCCTCTGATCAAACTGGCAGAGCAGATCAAACCAAGCTGCCGATAGGTGGTATCGGCATAGGGTGGATCAGCTCGGACGGTGATCCATTCAACTTTGACTCAGAAGCCTATCGGGGATCTGATATTCCCGACTATCCGCTAGTTCATAAGGATGGTGAACACTTTCTCGCGCCGCTGTGCCACATCAGCGTCCATGAGGGCCCCGAAGGCAAAGAAGGCCCGCCCAGGAGCATCAGAGTCAGTGGAATACGTGAGATCTGGAGCGAGACGGAACCTAACATTCCGATATCTTCAGAGAAATTTCTGGTTGAAGAGTTAGTCAAATACCGAAAGGACAGTTTTGTGTTTCTGCCGGTGACCCGCAACGCGCTGCAGGGCAGACTCGCAGAGAGTTTTGTGACCCGGATTGCATTTGAGATCTACGAGGAAGTTGAAGGGCAGCCGCCAGCGTCTTATGCTAACGAAGTATGGGCGCGACTCGATCCAGTTCAAACACAGGAGCTTTCCGGATTCAAAGTCACTGCATTGGGTCCGCAAGGGCGCAAGCTGCCGTATCCAGAGGTTGTTAATCCGACCATCCTTTCCATTCACGGCGAAGTGATTCTGTCAAAAGAAGAGCTTCAAATGCGCACGCAGAGAGCGCGCGATGAACGCGAGCACCGGGAGAGTCTCATCGGCTCTCGACTGACCAAGCTTGAGATGGCGCATACACCTGAGGCCAAAGCGGCCACCTCTCTTGATATTCCACAGACGGGGCGCGCTGTAGTGATTGCTGGAGCATCGTGGTGTGGCCCGTGCCGAGCGCTGGACCCATCGGTTAAGGAGTATATGCAGAACGTTAAGACAGTCGGATCGACTACAAAGGTGCTCAAGGTCTCGATTGAAGACGACAGGGTGAGTGCAGGTACGGTTTCTGATCCTGCATTCACGGAAGAGTTCCCGAGTGGTGTGCTCTCGGCCCAGCAGCAGAAGGATCTCAGTATAAACCGTGTTCCGTGGTTTTTTATCGTCGAAGAGGGCAAGATCATAAAGCAGGGTACTCTCTCTGCTGAGGAAGTGCGGCTTCTTGAAATCGATTTGCCTTAGCCGTGACTAAGTCTTTGATTCGCCCTCGTGGTTCCACAAGCCATAGAAGGGGGATGACAGAAATCAACGGCGGTAAGCACCACGCTGCTCACTCAGGTGAATCAGTTCGATAATGGATAAAATTTCAGCTCTTCTCAAGCCAAGTACGCCCCACGGCAAGGGGGCCTAAGCGGAGGACACGGGGATCGAACCCGCAACCCCTTACGGGGCACATCATTTCCAATGATGCCGCTAACCATTCGCTTATCCTCCAAATGGTCGCTAGACTAGCAAAAGCATAGCTTAACAGGTTCGATTCACAAGCCAACTTTAAAATCTTACGCTCGGTTTTTCTCTATGAATGACTGCCGTCGCTGGATCTATCGTAAAAATTCCACC
>JAUMAI010000172.1:0-1941 GCA_032116775.1 Pirellula sp.
ACTCGACTCCCCAACCAGACATTATCTCCTATAACGACTTCGGCAGCTTCGCCCGACGAATCATGACGCAAGAGAGGATCCGTCGGATGGGCATCGGTGTCCGTAATGCAAACACTGTCACCAATCAGACACTTTTGCCCAACGCTGATCCGCTTCTCCGCAACGATGGAAACATTATTGCTGAGCTTGGAACCACCACCTATGGAGATGGCGCTATCTTCTCCTCGCGCCTGCAAAAGAACTTCTCCGCTGCCCAGCCGCGGCGCAGGACGAAACCCGACCACCACGTCAGGACCGATGGTGACTGTGCCGCTTCCATCACAGCGCAGTGGAACCTCGGCTTTGGACGTGTGGGGCCAGTTCAATATACCTCCACGCAAGTAAGAGGAGAAACGAGCACGCGTGGCGTAAAGGACGCGCCTTGCGCCGAGGCTGCAGGACCGCAGACGATAAAAGAGGGACTGCACTATTCGCATATTTCACTGCCGCAACTCAGTATCAACCGTTAGTAGCCCTGCGAAATCTCGGAGCATACGAAATCGATAGACTCCCGTGCCTGATGCGGTCCTATCGGCAGACTGAGAAGTTCATTAGCCATTTTTTCTGCGACCGGAAAATCACCGCGTTTGAACTCCATGTCCGAGTAAGCACCGCTCAAGTGTGGAGGGATCGGGTAGTGAATGATGGTTTGGACGCCCTCATCGCTGAGCTTTTTCTGCAGAGCGTCTCTTTCGGGGTGGCGAATAACGAAAAGGTGCCAGACAACCTCGGCCCAGTCGGGCACGAAAGGCAGAACACATTTGGAGCCGGAAAGACGATCCAAGTAGAGGCGCGCCAACTGGGTGCGCCGACCGTTCCATGCGTCGAGGTGCCGCAATTTCACTCTCAGTAGCGCAGCCTGAAACTCATCGAGCCGCGAGTTGTAACCAATGACTTCGTTGTGATAGCGAACGCGGGAGCCGTAGTTTCGCAACACCTTGATGCGATCGGCGATCTTCTCATCGTTCGTCGACACAGCTCCGGCCTCACCGAAGGCACCGAGGTTCTTGCTGGGATAAAAACTGTGGCACTCAGCATCGGCCAATCCGCCCACCCGGCGCCCTTTGTAGCGAGCTCCTTGGGCTTGTGCATTATCGACCATGAACAGCAACCCATGCCGATGCGCGACGGCCCGAATCGCATCGTAGTCGCAAGGTTGGCCATAGAGGTTCGTCGCAAGAATAACCTTCGTTCGCGACGTAACAGCTTGCTCAATGAGGTCAGGATTCAGGTTGTAGGTTCGCTCGTCCGGCTCGACAGGCACGACTTTCGCACCGACTTGAGCCACGGACATCCAGGTCGCGATATAGGTGTTTGAAGCAACGATTACCTCATCACCAGGCCCGCACTCGACAGCACGAAGAGCCAGATGAAGCGCTTCAAGACCATTACCCACTCCCACGCAATGCTTGGCTTCACAGTAGGCCGCATATTCATCCTCAAATGACGAAACCTCTTTGCCCAATACATACCAGCCAGATTCCATGAACCTCTGGTAAGCATCATCCAGCTCCGGTTTCAGCTCCTCGTAGGCTGCCCGGCAATCCTGAAACGGAACTTTGCTCACGATCGGGCCCGACAAGCCTCCATGAAGTCTTCGTAGGTGCGGTAGTAAGCGTCTTCCGCGTAGGCTTCGGAAGCCAGCGCCAAGCAAACCGAACCAGAGGAGAAATTGTCCAACTCGCGCCAGACCATGGGCGGGAGGTAGAGACCATAGTATGAACGGCACAAGCTAATCCGCTCGCGCTTTTCACCGTTGTCTACGACGACATCGAAGCTGCCGCTGATCGCCACAAGAAACTGGTGACAGGTCTTAAGAGCATGTCCTGCCCTGTCAGCGCCACCAGGAACATCATAAAGGTAGAAGACCCTTCTGAATTCAAACGGGACATGCTTCATCCC
>JAUMAI010000173.1:0-5600 GCA_032116775.1 Pirellula sp.
TCTCGAGCAAACGGCGATCTTCAATCAAGCCCGTGGAGTGAGTTGGGATGTGCGTACCATAGGAGTGCCTGCGTTTGCTTGCCCAGACGATATCACTTTGCGAGAAGCTCGATTTACCGGTCTTGCAATGACCAACAATACGGCTCGTGTCAGCGTCGGCGGAGTGCCTTATGGAGGTACAACGTACGCCTTAAACGCTCAAGCTTGTGAAGCTCAATTTACTAACGGTCATCCAACAACGATGAATGCCAGGTTAGCACGCTTGGTGGATGGTACCAGCAACACCATCTTGGTTGTGGAGAGACAAGCTGCCTGCTATGGCTTTAATTATCCTGTTCCAGGAGCAACACCAAACCTTGGCACCGGATCTTTCACGTTTAGCATCTGGGCACGCGGTGGACGGCACGGAACCTTTAGTCCATGGGTTGATGGTGCTCCCACGGCGTCAGACTTAGATGTGGTCAACGGGACTTCCACTGAGGTCAATCGAGGTTACACTTGGTGGGACATGCCTGTTATTGATTCGACACTTCGCAACCCAGCGAATTTCGCTGCTGGTCCTGGGCCACGGACAGACCCTAATTTCCGAAACCCATTCAACGGTGTGCCCAATCCAGGCGGTATCCAAAACGGAACCTCCGAAACGGGTTGTGATTGGCGTAGACCACAAGCCATGCATACGGGCGTCATGATCACAGGTTTGGGTGACGGAAGTGTTCGCAGTTTAGCTGCCACGATGAATGTCATTACCTTCCAGCGTCTATGCAGTCCCCAGGATGGACAAGTTCTAGGATCAGATTGGCAGGAGTAAGCAACATGATGGAACGTATTTTAGTATGGCTTTTGCCATTGGTGTTGTTCGTGGGTTGTAACTCAAAGTCGGGGACAACAGAGATTAGTGGTACCGTTACCTTCAAGGGTGCTCCGATACCAGCGGGCGACGTGACGTTTATGCCCGATGTCAGTATCGCCGGTGGGCAGATGAAGATGTATATGGTTAAAGAAGGAAAGTACGACTCCAAAGTAGATACCGGCAATGGAGTGGTGCCTGGTGGATTGCTACCTGGCAAGTACAAGGTTCGAATCAACGGTTATGATGGCAAGCAAATTCCAATGTATTACAGTGGTAAGCAGATCTTTAACGCAATTGAATTAGAGATCGAAGTTGCAGGTAGTGGTGGCGCGATTACCCAAGACTTCACCGTGCCAGATTCCGCTGGACAAAATGTTAAGTATATCGAGACCGCCGATTTTTAAAGCTCCGATGACGACACGTTCGTCTGGCGCGTTTTAGCTTAGTTCTGATTTTCTCTTGGCGACTGCTGAACTAGTTTTAGCAGTCGCCTTATTTATTGATGAGCGATCTTCGGTCTGGCATTCAACAACGTATTTCGTGATATAGTGAACTTGTAAGTTGATGGCGATGGATAGTCATCATCGCCAAAGAATCTGTCCTAGAAAGATTAAACCTAGTAAGCATGTCAACTCCATCCTTGCGTCTAATTGTTTTGGGGTTGGTAACGATTTACTTGGTTTGGGGTTCAACCTATTTGGCGATTCGGTTGGTGGTTGAAACCCTGCCGCCATTCTTGATGGCAGGAGCTAGGTTTGTTCTAGCTGGGCTACTGATGTCGCTGGTGCTTTTGGTTTGCGGACGGTTTCGAGCGACACCCGCGCAGTGGTTATGGAATTCGGCGGTTGGATTTTTCATGCTGCTTGGGGGCAATGGGCTAGTTTGTTGGGCCGAGCAGACGGTTCCGTCGGGTTTGGCAACACTCATTGTCTCCTGTAACCCGCTGATGATGGTGTTGGCGGAGTGGTTGATTTTCAATCAGTCACGAGGCTCAAAGGGGGCGAAGCCTAGTTGGCTTGTGTTTAGTGGTTTGCTCATTGGCATATTGGGTTTGGGATTGTTGGTGGCGCCCTCTCTGCAGGCCGATATTGGTGGAGAATTCGATCCTTGGCGTATAGGGGCAATCATTACAGCCTGTTTCACCTGGACGATTGGCTCGATGATGTCGAGATATGGCAAGAATCCAGTGGATCCATTTACCGGCTCAGCGATCCAGATGATTTGCGGTGGTGTGTGGCTTACTCTCTTTGGGTTGTTGGTCGGGGAGTGGAGCAGTTTTGATTGGGAAAGTGTCACTTGGGTTTCGGTGACTGCCTGGTGGTACCTCGTGATAGCCGGTTCTTTGATCGCCTTCACAACTTTTGTGTGGTTAATGAAGCATACGTCGCCTACTCTGATATCGACCTACGCTTATGTGAATCCCGTGGTTGCAGTTTTGCTGGGCTGGGCGATTCTCGATGAAAAGCTCGATAGCAGAACCATGATCTCCGCGATGATTATCATTAGCGGAGTTGCTATGATGAGCTATGGTCGAGGTCAGCAGGCGTTAAAGGCTTCGAAACAATGAATTTGAGATTGGGGAAGCCTACCGTGACGATTGGTTAGGAGTTGGCTTGAACTCTGCGAGTTAGCTTGTTGTTTGAGTCGGAACTTGGATACTACTGATGGTTGTGGTAGTGCCCAAATCGCAGGACCAGCAGCAGGGTTTGTTATTTGAAAACGACTTGCTCGTCATTGGCAACAGTGTATAGCCTTTCATTTCCAGGAACCCACTGGCCATCCTTTAAATATTGTGATTTAACAGATAGTTTGCCATCTTCCGATAATTGAGATATCGCTTTTACTTCAGTGATTCCATTCTCATTACCAGTAACCTTTTCTAGACTGGTCCAGGTATTTCCATTAATGTCAAAAGTGCCGGAGGTATAAAATCCTGCAGTGGTGAAGTACCAAAAGGCAATTTTCTTTTGTTTGGCATCCCACATGATAATAGTTTCACCTCCATATTCACCCCGGTTGACTGAGTGGAGATTGCGCACGGCTTTGCCATTCATAGCTCGTTCCCAGCGCGAAATATCTACAATCGGTTTCTCAGGGGTAGAGTTGGCGAATTCGCCACGAAAAGTCTTGCCGATGAGGGGCTCAAAGACTTTTAGTTCAGCCGTTAGAGTGTTATCACCTTCAGCAGAGTGGCTGTAAGAGCTCAAAAAGGCAAGGAAGCATACGGTCAAAAATGTAGTACCCAGTCGCATGGCAAACCTCGCGGGTGAAACTAAGGTGAAGGTAAACAGTTAGCGTAGCTCTTAGCCGATGCAGCGACATTTGATTGGTGAGGTGTTACTGGTTGTCATTATACCCTTGGAATGCAGTGAAAGCCATGAATAAGAGCCGTCCAGTGATATTGGCTATTCCGATGAAAGCCGCTGGCAGATGTAATGTATTACGCCAGATACATTGTTGTCGCTTCGTTGGTGATAAGGCTGAATCTCTGGCATAAGTTTGTGTGTCACTTTTGGCAATACCGGGACGAGTCAGGGTTAGGAGTGGAAGCAAGGCAAAGTATTAGATTACAAACGGAAAAGAGGGTTCCTTCGCAGGTGCCAGTAAGTTAAAGGCGACAGCGCGAGATAGCTGTTAGGTTGCCGTTGGGAGAGTTGCTGGTGACTTGCTTTCGACAACCTTACCAGAGATGCTAGGGCTTACTTTAAGTAGATGTCCCGTTCCTAGATTAGGGGCAAGTGAAAATGATTTATGACGTGATCGTGTTGGGAATTGGTTCGATGGGGGCGGCTACATGTTGGCAGCTCTCCAAGCAAAACTTAAAGGTTCTTGGTATTGAGCAATTTGAGCCACCGCATAGTTTTGGTTCGCACGGCGGTCAAAGTCGATTAGTGCGCAAAGCTTATTTCGAACATCCAGACTATGTGCCGTTGTTAGAGTGTGCTTATGATGGCTGGGATGAGCTGGGTGATGAATGCGGGAAAAAAATATTCCAGCGGACGGGGTTGCTTTATTATGGTCCTCCTGATCATCGGCTCATCACTGGAGTGTTGGAGTCGGCAGAGAAATACGCTATCCCGGTATCTGCGTTATCATCTGCGGAAGCAAGTTGCAAATTTCCTGTTTTTTCGATCCCCGATAACTACGTCCGCTTACTGGAGCCTGATGCTGGGTTTGTCTCACCTGAGCAAGCAATTAGCGCGATGGTGCGTCTAGCCAAGAGTAAAGGAGTCGAGGTTCGGACGGGCTGTGAGGTTTACGGATGGTTAAAAGAGGATGGCGTTTTTCAGGTGCAAACCAGCCTGGGAATACAAAAAGGAAGGCGGCTGGTGATCACGGCAGGTTGCTGGACCAGAAATCTGGTGAAATCACTAAAGAGTGAGTTAAAGGTTACGAGGCAAATCCTGGCGTGGGTGATGCCACGAGATGTAACTCAGGTTTCTTTGGGATACTTACCCTGTTGGACTATCGCTGATCCGAAATATGCAGGGATCTTTTATGGCTTTCCGTACCTACCCGAGGGAATGTTTCCCGGACCGGCCGGCTTTAAATTAGCTCATCATGCCGCCGGGGAGGTGGTCGAGAATCCAGCCGAAGCAGATAAACCCGTATCTTCCGAGGAGCTCGGTGTGCTGAACGAAGTCTTAGATCGCTATTTTCCCAACCAATTTAGTGGTCCCGTATTGGCAACGACTTGTCGTTATACCAATACGAAAGATGAGGATTTCATTTTAGATTGGCATCCTGACTATCCAGCGGAGGTTGCTATAGCGGCCGGATTTAGCGGGCATGGTTTCAAATTTGCACCAGCCATTGGGCAGATCATGGCAGAGATGGTGACACGTGGCCAGACGCAACATCCCATTTCCTTTTTGTCGGTGAAACGACTCGGTTTAGGTGCTGCGTGATAGCGTCTGGATGGCGATTTGGACGCCATTTGTGGCGAATAATTCGTCAAGGCTGGAAGAACCAGTGAACATATTCAGATCGTAGTGGAATTCGGTTGGCTGGAGCATTCCAGTTTTTGGCTGAAATATGGTAAGCTATAGATGTTGAGTTAGCTAAATTCTTAGGGGTGTCTGATGAGCAGTGTAACACGTCGTAGCTTCAGTACGTTGATCGTTTTCGCCGTGAACAGTTTTTTGTTGCAGGCCGCTTGCGTTTTTGCCTACCAAGCTGAAGCTAAGAAAATTGATTCCGCGGAATACCAGCGCGTCGTCGCTAAGGCGATGACCTATTTGCGCACCGAAGGACAGGGGGAAGATGGATCTTTTAGTGGTAAGGCGGGAACTGGACCGACCTCGTTGATTGTCAGCGGTTTATTATCCGTTGGTCAAAGTCCTGCTGAGCCAATGGTCGCAAAAGCGCTGCATTATCTAGAGCAGAATGTCCGCGAGGATGGCGGAATCTACGCTGAGAATTCTCGTCACAAGAATTATGAAACTTGCATTGCTGTTGTTTGCTTAGCTAAGGCTAACAAGGATGGAAAGTATGACGTAATTATCAAAAAAGCGGATGCTTTTTTGAGAAACTTGCAGTGGGATGAGGGGGAAGGTAAGCAGTCTACTGATATGGAGTACGGTGGAGCTGGTTATGACTCTAAAGGTCGACCTGATCTTTCAAACACCGCATTTCTAATTGAGGCACTAAAGAGTGCAGGTGCTGATGCAGATGACGAAGCTATTCAACGCGCTCTTAAATTTGTAACGCGTTGTCAATATCTTGAAAGCGAAGCTAATGATTCTCC
>JAUMAI010000174.1:0-8574 GCA_032116775.1 Pirellula sp.
GCTTTGCCATTCCAAACTTTCTGCTCAGCAAGTTTGGCGATCACACCTCCAGAGGCTTGGTTGACTTCCGCGATTCGCCCCGTTAGCGTCCCTTGTATGGCAGGTGTTAATAAAACCAAAGTATCAACGGATAGATGTGAAATTGTTTGTGAATAATCGATAACTTCTAGCATAACTCCCCCTCCGTCTCGCCATAGACCACGCGGTACAATACGCCGGTAAGAGGACAGCCTAACAATTCTGTAGTGGGCGTCTACCGGGGAGACTTCCGGAGAAAATATCCGGGGAGATGGGATAGGAAAGACCTTATGGCTGGCTATCGCTGCATGAGCGATGTGGTTGCGGACCTCCGCAAAGCAGGTAGGCTCATTGAATATCATCAACCGGTGGATGCGAAGTTGGAAATTGCGGAAATCCAGCGAAGACTCTACCTTCGGCAAGCGCCTGCTGTCCTGTTTACGAATGTTGCTGGATGTCGCTTTCCTATGCTGGCGAATCTCTTTGGTTCGCTTGAGCAAGCCCGATTCATTTTTCGGCATACCATTGAACGAGTTCGTCGCGCCATCGAATTAAAGATTGATCCACAGGCAGCTTTGCAAAAACCTTGGCGATATCTCTCTGCACCATGGGTCGGATGGACTATGCTCCCCCGTCGCGTCTCACGTGGCGCGGTACTTCGCAACCGCTGTCGTCTATCTGAGCTACCACAACTCATTTCCTGGCCTGACGATGGCGGCTCCTTTATCACGTTACCTCAAGTTCTCAGTCAGTCGGTTTCGAACCCCAAACTATCTGGCTGTAACCTTGGAATGTATCGAGTTCAGTTATCCGGGAAGCAATATTTACCCGATCGGCAGACTGGCTTGCATTACCAACTTCACCGAGGTATTGGCATTCATCATCAAGAGGCCTTACGTCAAGGCAAGCCTTTTCGGGTCAATGTTTTCGTAGGGGGTAATCCAGCGATGACGGTGGCGGCAGTGATGCCGCTCCCGGAAGGAATGAGCGAACTGACTTTTGCCGGTGCGTTAGCGGGACATCGCATCCCCATGATACAATCGACGCATGCCGCTCCGATCTATGCAGACGCAGACTTTTGTATTGTAGGTGAAGTTGACCCTAATGGATGTCTGCCTGAAGGACCTTTTGGAGACCATCTTGGCTATTACGCCAAACAGCATGATTTTCCTGTCTTGAATGTCAAAGAGGTTTATCACCGCGATGGCGCTATTTGGCCTTTCACCGTAGTGGGCCGCCCACCACAAGAAGACACAACTTTTGGTCAACTCATCCATGAATTGACTGGTCCAATTATTCCCACGGTCTTACCAGGCGTCCGCGCTGTACACGCAGTAGATGCCTCCGGTGTCCACCCGTTGCTTTTAGCCATCGGCAGTGAACGGTATACGCCCTATCGCAAACCCAATCGCCCGCAAGAACTATTGACTCAAGCGTCTGCAATTCTGGGCCAAGGACAGATGTCCCTAGCCAAGTACTTATTCATTATTGACGAAGCTGACGCCTCACAGCTAGATATTCACGATATTGAAAGCTTTTTGAAACATTGGTTGGAAAGAATCGACTTTACTCGCGACCTGCATTTCCATACCTGCACCACTATGGATACGCTCGATTACAGCGGAAGTGGGCTAAATGAGGGTTCGAAGGTCGTCATTGCAGCCCAGGGGCAGCGTAAACGAGTACTGAGCACAGCCTTTGAGAACCTTACTCTCCCCTCAACCTTCTCTAATCCTAGACTTGCTCTACCGGGAACACTGACGATAAACGGTCCCAAGTATACCGACCCCAAACTAGCTTGCGAACAAATCTCTACCCTGTGCAAGTATCTGGAAAATTTACCTGAAGCCAATCTACCCGCCTGGATCGTGATTGTAGACGACAGCGAATTTGCCAGCCGAACTCTAAACAACTTCCTCTGGACCACGTTCACTCGCAGTAATCCAGCTAGTGACATCTACGGTTTGCATACCTTTATTGAAAATAAACATTGGGGCTGTCGTGGTACGCTTATCATTGATGCTCGTTTCAAGCCACATCATGCTCCTCCATTAATTGAAGACCCGACGATCACCGCCAAAGTAGATGCGATAGCGACTCGTGGCGAACCTATTTCGAAATTTTTATAGTCTTGCTTTTTACACTCTTCGTAGCCGCTAGGCCCGGGGATTTACCTTATGCTTTCCAACCCTTCCTGGACGAGTGCGATAGAGACTCGCCGCGAAAGATTACACCGTCTCTTCGATACTGATGAACCTGTGGTATGGATCACAGGTTCGGCCGCCAACCGGGTCGGACGTCAAATTGCCAAGCACTTTTTTGCTCTTGGCTATCGAGTCGTTCTCCATGCCCGCTCGTCGATTCAGGAAGGTAAGGAAGGGGTAGAGGTATTAAACCGTCAGCGTGCCGACAGTGCCTTGCTCGTGCAAGGAGATGTTGCGGACGAGTCTTTTTCGCAGCAAGCAATCACAAGTATTGCCGAATCATTCGGCAGATTGGATGTGCTAGTCAATTCGGCTGCGATCTGGGATCCGGTCTGTCTTGATGATGTGACCAAAAAAGAACTTTTACGCAACTTTGAAGCTAACACCATAGGCAGCTTTCTGTGCGCACAGCAAGCTAGTCTTCTGATGAGACAGCAATCCAAGGGTGGAGCCATCATCAACGTAGGCGACTGGGCAAGCGATCGCCCCTACAGTGGGTTTTCAGCCTACTTTCCCAGTAAGGCTGCTATTCCTGGCGTTACGAAGTGCCTGGCAGTAGAACTTGCACAACTGAATCATGCCATTCGAGTCAACGCCATTCTGCCTGGACCAGTAATGATTCCAGATGAGATGACAGCAGAAGCTCGCCAAACACTACTAAAGCAATGCTTATTGCAACGCGAGGGAAATGCGTCTGATGTGGCTGAAGCAGCACTCTTCTTGGCTGAAGCTCCGTTTATCACCGGAGCAATTCTACATGTAGACGGTGGTCGTGTCCTTTTTGGCTCGACCTCAACCGACGCCACCGCTCATCCGTCGGCTTGTCATTGAGCCTTCAGAGGGCTCACTATCTTTAGATTGATTGTGAAATGAAAAACGGCCTGTTCTGACTTCCAAGTCACAACAGGCCGCTTTGAGATTTCGCACCAGATACGCTTCCCGTTAGCGGAAGCATGTTGGGATCACAGGTCTTGCCTTAGCAACCGCAGTCGCCGCAAGAAACTGGTGAACCGCAACCGCAGTCAGCACCACCGAAGATTCGGTCGAGCAAACGGCCACCGAACAAGCCGCTTCCCAGCAATCCACCACGGCCGGATACAGGGCAGCCAACCGTTACGGGTACTTCTTCGCAAATAACTCGCTTAACGCAGCGGGTATATGTGCAAGGAACTTCTTTGGTAATGCAACGTGCAACCTTAACCGTGCAGGTGTAAGGTACAGCTTTGCAGGTAGTGTAAGGAACCATCTTGGTGCAGGTTTCTGGAACTACTTTGCAAACTGTGTAGTTGCAGGTTTGAGTTCGGCACTCAGGAACCATCTTGCAAGTGGTGTAGCATACATCCTTAACTCGCTGTTCGCATACGATGCGGCAGGTGGTGTAGGTGCAGGTCTTCTGACGGCACTCTGGAACCATCTTGCAGGTCGTATAGTTGCAAACTTTGGTACGTGGTTCGCAAACCATGCGGCAAACGGTGTAGGTGCAGGTCTTCGATCGGCACTCTGGAACCATCTTGCAGGTTGTGTAGCAAACCGTTCGGGTCTTTGGTTCGCAGACAATTCGGCAGGTGGTATAGGTGCAGGTCTTTTGACGGCACTCAGGAACCATCTTGCAGACGGTGTAAGTGCAGGTCTTGGTACGGCACTCAGGAACCATTTTGCATACGGTGTAAGGAACAACCTTCTTGCAAACTTCTTTTTCGTATCGAACGCAGTTGATCACTCGTTCTTCACAGCTTGGAACCCATACCTTCTTGCAGATCTTCTTAGGTGGGCACTGTACGCATTCAACTCGGCACTCGCCTGGGCAATAAACATTGCGGCAGGTGCTTTGATCGAATACCCACTTACCTGGTTCACGAACCGTACGACGGATCACTGGACCAGCAACTTCTTCGATCTGTGTTTCCCACTTACCAGTGTTAACCTTGATGGTCTTGGTATAGTTAACTGGTTTGGTGGTAGTATAAAGAACTTCTCTTTCTCGAGTTTCCTGAACTGGAACCATCACTGTGTAGTTGATGACGCGTTCTTTGGTTTCACGCACAGGAACCATAACCGTGTAGTTCACGACCTTCTCATGGGTCTCATAAACTGGCTTGGAAACTGTGTAGTTGATAACCTTCTGGTGTGTTTCATGCACAGGCTTCATCACTGTGTAGTTGATAACCTTTTCACGGGTCTCATACACAGGCTTAGCAACAGTGTAGTTGATAACCTTCTGGTGTGTTTCATACACAGGCTTCATCACTGTGTAGTTCACAACCTTCTGGTGCGTTTCATAGACAGGCTTGCGCACTGTGTATGGAACTTGTTTGGTGTGTGTTTCGTATACCGGTTTCATGACCGTGTACGAACGAGTTGCTTGGCGAACTTCCCTTACAACGCGATTTACCGTGTAATTAACTTCACGGTAGTTGGTCTCTGGGACGTAGCGTACGCCTTCGCGAACTTGATCTTCATACACAGTTTCACGAACCGTCTTGGTACCGGTGAATTGCTGCGGTTCATAGACTACTTTTCGCACTGTCTTCATCACAGTGTGACAAGCAGGTACTTCGCAGCAGCTTACCACGCTGCCCTCGAGGTTCTGGTAGCTGATCGCATTGCTATAAGCAGCGTCAGCGACCCGCGCCGAAAAGACAGCCAATAGGGCTGCCACGATCGGCAAAGTCAAAAGCCTTCTCATTTCCCGTCTCCTTGAACACTCTCTAACTATTGCTGGACGCAGTATCTGGCTTGGCGATCCCATTTATCGCCAAATGTTTGCCAAGGCGTATCTCTCAGCTCTCTCAACCACCTTTCCAGGTCTCTACAAATGCGGCTTTGCTCAACTGGGTCTGTTGACCATCCTCCTAAAGCGTCAACAAGTTGAGTTCCGCTCCTGGGCAAAATGGGAGCATTAGCGAAAAACTACCCTTCGCAGAACGTACATCGTCTAGATAGCTGCAGACGAATAAGAAAAACGGAACCAATAGGCTGTTTAGGTAATTTTGGTGCTTTTTGGCAACACAACGTTGCCGGTGGTATCATCTAATTGGGTGATAACAAACGTAGCATCAGTCGCTATAACCGATATATCTCTTCTTTTCCTCCACTGGCTTGCCAGGCCCCCCATTATGAGCGACTCCTCTAACAACCTCGGTAAAGACGCAATTCCACTGGAATCCACGTCCCCAAACGGCTCCCTGGTACCTGCAGCCTCCGCCAACCGACTGGGAATCTACCTGCGCGAATTGGAACGGTTAGAAAAGGGAGAAATCGCAACGATTAATAGCCGTCAGCTCGGCGAAAATCTTGGTCTCAGCGATGCCCAAATACGCCGCGACCTTGCTCTGTTTGGACAAGTCGGCAGACGAGGGGTCGGCTACTCCGTCGCTGAACTGGCTCACTCCATTCGCCAAATCCTAGGTATCAACCGTGATTGGGGTGTCATTCTGATTGGCGTTGGGAACTTGGGTCGAGCCTTGGCCGGCTATAAAGGTTTTGCCAGTAACGGTTACCGATTAGTGGCCGCCTTTGATAATAACCCCTCGCTCATCGGACATAAGGTCGGCGATGCCTTTATTCATAGCGTGGAAAAACTCGAGGAGATCGTTCCAAGCTTAAACGTGCAACTTGCAATTCTGGCTGTCCCCGCCGATTCGGCAGCCCCATTAGCCCAAAGATTGGCTGCTTGCGGCGTCCATGGAATTCTGAACTTTGCCCCCGTCACCCTGAAACCTCCCCAACCTGAGATTACTTGCGTTGACGTTGACCTGGCCCTCGAATTGCAGCGTCTCGTCTTTGCAGTTGTCAGCCGCGATAGAAATCGCTAATATCCTTTTACACGACATGTCATTCCCCCCTACAATTACCTAGGTCTTGTTAAGAGAACACAGGACATACGGTTGAAGGGGGACAACTGACTGCCAAAAGCCGCGTTTTCAAAAACGCGTTTGTTGTGTAAGCTATGCGTGCGGTTGGGAAAACATTGCAACTAAGCCTTGTCTAGCACTAAGCTTAACGACGACCTTAGTTTGTTTGTGGCAGATTGATCCGGAACAAAGCGACTCCGCCAAGACTTGGCAGCGAGTGAACCGATAGGGGTTCAACTTCGTCTTGAGCAAGAGTCGTTCTTTCAGCGAAGGATTGAACTGACTCAATCGCAAAAACGGTAATTGCCTGGTGGTGTAATCGGCAACACAGGGGTTTTTGGAGCCCTTATTCTAGGTTCGAGTCCTAGCCGGGCAGCTTCGCTCAACAAAAGGTCTGGCATTGATGCCAGACCTTTTGGCGTTTATGGCTTAGATTTCCAAGTCAGATCGCTGGGAGGTCTTCCCCTTCAACTGACATTGTCATGGAACCTCAAGAAATTGCACTTTCCGCGGCGGAAACTGCAATTTCTGAATTCGGTGTTGCTGTTCGACGGCGTCTTTTGCGTCCGCGCGAGGCAATCCATTCTTTGGTCATAACCTCAAAGACTTCTGGACTCTCATACCGAACAATGTTTTTTCCTTCGGGCATTGGACCAATCAACCCGCGAAAAACAGGCAACCCACGCAGAGCTAAATCCGTGCTACTGTCGTCGACTCCAATCTGTGTATGACTCTCCAGAATAGGCTCGCAATTCGGAAAATCTCGAATGCGCAGCGTTCCGTCACTGGCACGTGTCACAATTCTAAAGGTGTCTTTCTTGGCCATTCATCCTCTCCACGGAACGAAACGCAACGCGGAATAACTTCCGCCCTGAATAAGTTTTCGACTCCTCAGAGTCAACTATTTTGAAATAGTTTCACTGGCTGTCCCGAAGCACAAATTGGTCTTAACTCGCAGAATCGTTATTTTACGCACCCATCTGCCACAACTTCCGCAGATGCGTTACCTGCTAAACAAGCCAATCATTGCGAAAGGGACTTGCCTGGTCTCTGCTGAGAATGTATGAATTACCAATCCCAGTGCGAGGTCTAAACCTAGGCAACTGGGTCCCGGAGGGTATCCGAATGGTTAGGGGGCTGATTCGAAATCAGTTGCCGGGTGACCGGTTGCGGGTTCGACTCCCGTGCCCTCCGCTTTCCAAGCCAAACAATGCCGATAGCCGATGGAATCCATCGGCTATCGGTGTTTTCAGACCCTATGAACTCTGCCTAATGACCCCAGCTATTACCGCTGCGAACCCTTCAAACCGGGCCTGCCACATGAGTGCTCAGAAGTAAGCGATTAGCTATGGCTGACTTCAAGCAAAACGAGTGAGTAGCGACTTTGCTCCACACTAGCTCCTCTTCATTCAGAGAGGAAATCATTACGTAGAGTCCATAAACACAGAGAACTGATACAGAGATCTGGTGCAGCGATAACTGTCTAGTAACTTCGCACTTCCAGCGCTAAGCGCCGATCATGATCGCGCTAGCGACAGCGAAGAAATGGGCATGATCTCGACAGAGTTAACTATGTTGAGAGTTGTTCGCTTCTTGGCTGACTGGAACCGGCAAGCTTGGTCAACATCTGATCAACATCATTGGCCACGATGACTCCATAGTTTATGGCTCCCAACCAGCCACTCATGATGATCCCCACACTACCGGCGTGATAGAGACCACGAACTTGATCTGGCAAACTCCGACTAACGGCTAAGCCTTCGAATTTGGTTCCGAAACTCGCACCCGCAACATGCTTTGTGTAGTGATGGAAAGTCTTTGGCGTAGCAGCATCGATAGTATCGATCCTTTCCCTGCAGTTAGGCACATACTTTTCTAACGCATCGAGGGTCGTTTCGATCAAATCTTGCTTACTAGCTTCGTACTCTTCCTCATTCAGATTGGCCCAATCCTCCCACCGAGCATTGGTGCTACTGACGATTGCATGGCGTACCTTGCCGTGTGGGCGAGTTCTCGGGTAGTAGAAACTAAAGGTGCGACTGCTAATGTTTTTCGAAAGTAGCAAGTCTGTTCGGAAGGAGTCGGCTGTGGAGCAAAATAGTAAATCACCCGTTTCTTCGGGTATGTGCTCGTCAGGTTTCAATGCCATGTAGACTTGCGTGCTACTATTATTTAACCGCACAGCCTTAGCCTGCTCAACGAAATCGTCGCTAAACTTTTCCGCTCCAACCAATTGAAAAATGGTTGAACGTAAATTGGAGTTACTGACAACTGCTTGGCAACCAATCGTACGACCATTCACTCGTACCGCTTCAACACCTTGTGGTCCAACCAAAATCTTTTCTACATCGCAGCGAATGCGAATATCGACACCATTTTTTTCCATCTCTGCCTGCATCTTACCGACCAAGTCATCAGTCCCTCCTTCATAAATGTAAACCCCTTTACTCATGAAGTTAGAAAAGACGATCCCGTAGGTGAGCGCGGGGTCCTCTAGA
>JAUMAI010000174.1:8676-11390 GCA_032116775.1 Pirellula sp.
TCCTCCCTGCCAGGAAAGAACTTATCGAAAAGCTCCCTGGTAGTCATTTGCTGATCATCGTAGAAATTCATTCCACGAGCCGTATCAAAAAATGATTGAACTGTTTCGCGTTGCACACCAAATCGACTTACTAACAACTCCGTAAAATCAGCGCGATTGTAGGTCGTTGTTAGTGAAAACATCGGATTATCGAAACGAACATTTTTCAGCGGTACAATATTGTCCGCGATCGCATCATTCCAATATCGTCGGCAACTCTTGAGCATTCCTGCCGGAAACCCATGGAGCGAAATATCGAAAATGTGGCTACCAGGCCTACGAAACCATGTCGCTAAACCGCCGAGCTTATAATGCTGCTCCAGCAATAACACGGAATATCCCGACCTGCCGAGCATATTGGCTGCCGTCATACCGGCTAGTCCACTACCAATGACAACGACATCGTATCGGTCTTTAGCACCTTGTAAAAAATCTTTTGGCATGAATTTCGGTGGCCTTATGGCAAAGCAATAGCGCGGCTGTCGAGGATGTAAATAGCCTCAACCTTGAAGACACAATCGATGCATCAACACGACTGATGCCAAGTGCATTGATCCAGGGGAACGGTAGGCTCTTAGTCAAGTCAAAGCATAGCGTCAAAAAGACAATATGTCTTGGGGCTAAAGCCATAGAGAATTGCTCCCCCGCTACCTCTATTTGATTCTCTCAACTTTCTCGATTAGATCCAACCACCTGAGAAGAGGACGAAAAGGTAATTTGTGGCTGGAATCTCCTAGCTGCCTTCGCCACAAGATTCAAAACCTTTCGCTTCCGCGAGGGCTGATCGCCTCTCTAGAAAACGGGGAGCGTCACCATAGTCCCTCAGGAATGAACGCCAGTACACACCGCAGGACCTGAGACCACCGAGGAGGTCGAGAAAAAACCTCCAAGAATCGAAATGTTTTGTTTCGGTGGAGGTTGTAGAAGTGCGGATAAGAGGAGTCGAACCTCCACGACCTTTCGGTCACTAGAACCTGAATCTAGCGCGTCTGCCAATTCCGCCATATCCGCGTAATTTCTTCACGCAGAGTATGGCGGAATGGTTGCTGGCTGTCCAGTCCCACTTGAAGGCTTTCCTACGCCAAGCACAGGACGAATGCCATTAGTAACGTGGAATTTGAGGATCTATTTCCAGAGACCACGCATCAATGCCACCTGCAACATTTAAGCAATCCGAAAAACCATTCTTACGCATCCACTGCACCATCCGCATGCTACGGCCACCATGGTGACAGTGGACTAGGATCTTTTTGGACTTCAATGAGTCCAAATGTGCTACGTGTTGCTGCAGTTCACTCAAAGGCATCAGAATCGCCCCTTGGATGTGGGCAATAGCATACTCGTCGGCCTCCCGACAATCGATCAATACCGCCTCCGGACTTTCCTGCAATATGCGTTTAGCTTCATGCACATCAACCTCAATGGGGACGTATTCCGCCGACATCTGCTTCTCCGAAAATAGCGATTTCAACCGCGGGCTTGAGCCGTATCAACGACTTTTGATTAAGCTTCATCCAATAGATCAACAGCCTCAAATCGTTCACCTTCTAGCATGGCAAGACTTGCGCCACCACCTGTGCTGACATGAGTTACAGAATCAGCAAAACCGAGTTGCTCGACAGCCGCTGCACTATCACCACCACCGATGATGCTGATGGCGCTACTATCGGCTACCGCGTTGGCTACGGCCTTCGTTCCCTCATCAAAAGGAGGCATTTCAAAAACTCCCATAGGCCCATTCCAAACGACCGTCTTGGCATTTCGAACAATATCCGCATAAAGCTTGGCAGTGGCTGGACCAATATCTAACCCTTCCCAGCCATCAGGAATCGCGCCAGCTGCTACCACTTGTTTATTACAGTCGCTAGAGAAAGCGTCACCGCAATGTGTATCCACGGGCAACTGTAACTTATTTCCACCCTTTTGAATCAGAGTTTTCGCCAATTCGACCTTGTCTGGTTCGACTAAGCTCTTACCGACCTTTCCTCCCTGTGCCAGAGAAAATGTGTAAGCCATCGCTCCACCTACCAAAACTTTGTCGCAAATACCGAGCAAGTTATTGATGACATTGATTTTATCGCTCACCTTGGCGCCACCTAGAATGGCCACGAATGGACGCTCGGGCTTCGCTAAAACATCGCTCAAATATTGAATTTCTTTGGCGACCAAGAAACCAGAAACCTTCGGCTTCGAACCCATTGCCCTGGGTACAGCTACCATCGAAGCATCAGCTCGGTGGCAAGTGCCGAACGCATCGTTGCAATAGATATCAGCCCAACCCGCTAAGATCGAGGCAAATCCAGCGTCGCCATCTTTCTCACCCGCATTGAAACGCAAATTTTCAAGGACGCAGACGTCACCAGATTTCAAAGCTGTAATTGTTTCACGAGCACTTTCGCCAACCGTGTCGTGTGCAAACGCAACAGACTTACCGAGCAACTCACCTAACCGAATAGCGGTTGGACGAAGTGTGTAAGCTGGTTCGATTCCCTTCCCCTTAGGACGTCCTAGGTGGGAACACAAAACCAATTTACCTCCACGCTTCAGCACCGATTCAATGGTTGGCAAGGCCATTCGGATACGACGATCGTCCGTATTATTGCCGTCGTCATCTTGCGGGACATTAAAGTCCACTCGCATCAGGACAACCTTGTTATTTACCTCGACGTCAGCAA
>JAUMAI010000175.1:0-9993 GCA_032116775.1 Pirellula sp.
GGTGACTGGCTCCTTCTAAGGAAAGCCAGCGGTCTAAATGGGGAGCTCGATTTTGCCCCTGCGGCATTGTTATTCTTCCGCTGAGGTAGCCACCAGTAAGGGAGTCTGGATGTGTTGTGACCTCTTTAGGTTGGCCTGCCGCAACGATTCGACCGCCATGCCGACCCGCACCAGGCCCCATATCGATCAACAAATCAGCTTGGCGAATGACCGCCTCGTCGTGCTCGACCACGATCAGGGTATTGCCTAAGGACTGCAGCTGTCTCATCGCATCGATAAGTTTCTGGTTGTCGGCTGGATGAAGACCAATCGATGGTTCATCTAGAACATAGCATACGCCAACTAAACCCGTCCCAATACAGCTTGCCAAACGGACTCGCTGCAATTCGCCACCACTCAGCGATTCGGTTGCTCGCTCGAGAGTCAAATAGCCGACACCCACCTGCTCAAGAAATTCAAGACGCTTTGCTATTTCAGCGATAATCGGCTTAGCAATTTTCTCATGGATCTTGGCGAACGTGGCTTGCGACAAAAATCGTTGGGCTTCTTTCAGTGTCAATTGAACCAACTGAAAAATACTTTTATCTGCGATCCGTACCGCTAATGCCTCTTTACGAAGTCTACTACCACCACAGCTCTGGCATATCCGATGGGTACATAAGTCGGAGATGTTAGCTTCCGCTCCTGCATGTTGTTGCAGCATTATGAACGCGTTGTGGAGCCAACTCAGTGGTTGATTGATCGCTTCCTTCATCAGCCGATGAATCGCTTTTTCAGGCCACGCCTCAATGGCCTTCTCCCATGAACCGCCGAGTTGCTCCACTTGGGATTGTAGAACTTTTTTCCAAGCTCTCTTTTCGCCGACCGACAACTCTGGCCAAAAAACGAGTGCCCCATCAGCAAAGCTCAGTTTTAAGTCCGGTAAGATGAGTTCGGGATCAAGAATCTGCTGTCGCCCAAGTCCTTGGCAATCAGGACATGCACCATATGGGCTGTTAAAGCTAAAGGTGCGCGGCTCTAGTTCCTCGTAGCTTATGCCGCAGCCGAGGCAAGCGTATTTCGTGCTAAAAAAACCTTCTGCCCAAGGGCCCTCCCCTCCCCCAGGTTCTTGCCAAGCGCCCCCGACGACGCCGCCACTCAAACGAATCGCTAATCGTATCGACTCGAGTAAGCGAGTCTCTACTTCATCGCGTATAATGAGTCGATCAACGATGGCTTCAATCGTATGATTCTTTCTCGCATCCAGTTTAGGCAAATCTTCGATATCGAAGTTTTGGCCATCGATGCGTACGCGATTGAGGCCCGCTTTGCGAATTTCTTCAAAGACCTCAGCATGAATTCCTTTTCGCCCACGAACCATTGGGGCCATGATCATTAACTTCGTATTTTGTTTCAGTTCGCGTAGTTGCTCTGCGATTGCCTCTGGCGAACGTTGTACGATTGGCGTGTTGCACTGAAAGCAGTGTGGTGTACCTGCCCTAGCGTAGAGTACGCGTAGGTAGTCATAGATTTCAGTTACGGTTGCGACCGTACTACGCGGATTCGACGTTGGAGGACGTTGGTCGATACACATCGTTGGCTCTAAGCCGTCTATGGAATCGACATCCGGTCTTTCCATTTGATCCAGAAACTGCCGAGCATAAACAGAGAGGCTTTCCACATACTGGCGCTGTCCCTCGGCGTAAATTGTGTCTAATGCGAGTGAGCTTTTGCCACTGCCGCTGACACCCGTGATTACCGTAAATTTTCCACGCGGAATATCTACATCAAGGTTGGTCAAGTTATGGGTTCTGGCGCCACGAATTCTGATATCTGGAGCAGCGGCGACGGATCGATCCACTTTTCCCATCTTGAGTTTTGACCTTTGTACATCTTGGGGCTAATTCTTTGGTTTGCCGAAACGGTATCCCTACTTCCGGCAGATTCTGGTAGTATATGATAGGGGAGTAATTGTTTTTGGAATCCCCACCGCCAGTGGATCTTGTCTTTGGTGGGCGTATTTTTCAGAAATTAGGGCCGCGGGGAACATTCACGCGCCAGCTAAGCTCGAGAAGACGCCTCAACTACCCGGCTCAATCATCGCAAGTCTTAACGTAAGCCTATAGAGAACTAAATACTTGTAAGGGCAACTTCTGGGCAGAACCGCTTGGGAGTTGTAGCGGCTCACTAAAGGCCGCTCAAAACGTCGTTCAAACACGCCATGGATCGGAAGAATGTCGATCACCTCATCGAACTCAAGTCACTACTCTTCTCAAATGCAGCAGCCAAGCGGAGTTTATTCTTGGCATCAACGTGAACAATTGTTGCTTGCCAGCTACGCGACATATTCCCGACATAACCTGCAGCGGGCTTATCCTGAAGAGTTGCATCCAAGTCGCGGCCCTTTTGAACGAGATCGCGATCGAGTACTCCACTCAGCTGCATTTCGCCGCTTAAGCGGAAAGATGCAAGTATTTACCGGCGAGATGGGAGACTATCATCGTACACGGTTAACACATACCTTTGAGGTTGCATCTATTGCGCGGACCATCGGCCGCGCACTAAAGCTCAACGAGGATCTCATTGAAGCACTGGCGTTGCTTCACGACATCGGGCATCCACCCTTCGGGCATTGTGGTGAAGATGTACTGGATGAGTGTATGAAAGAGGTTGGGGGCTTTTCGCATAATCGATTCGCGCTCACCTTAGTGGAAGAGCTGGAAACGCGTTACACTTCTTATCCAGGTTTGAATCTAAGCGAATTAGTGCTAAGTGCCCAACGATATCGTGTCAGCAAGGACTCGAATCATATACCCTGTTTAGAAGTGCAGGTCGTCGATGCTGCGGACAGTATGGCCTACAACGCACATGATGTAGACGATGCACTAAAGCTAGGGCTCATCGGCTGGCAAGCTTTGCGTACCATCGACATTGTTAAATTAGCCGAGACGCGTGCTCGTAAGGGTACTAGTTCGGCGATTGTCCCGGAGAAGCAAAGGCCTGCTTTGGTGCATGCGCTGATCGATTTGCAAGTGCAAGACTTCATCCGATCCGCTCAAGATAAGTTAGAGACATGCGAGGGCTTAGATAGCCAAGCGATCCGGGATATCGGAGTCAGGTTGTCATTGTCCGAATCGATCACGCTGCAGAGACGACAACTCGAAGTTTTTCTCTTCGACCGAGTCTATCGTCATCCACGATTAATAGAAGTTCGTAGTCTGGCGGGGCATCAGCTCCATACATTGTTTGAACTGTTGCTGAATCACCCCGAAAAGTTGCCGCTACGATTCCAGGAGCGTGCTAATCGTTTTTCCGTTGCGCAAGCGGTGGGTGAGTACATCGCAGGGATGACTGATAGGTTCTGCCGCGATCAGTATCAAAATTTGGTTCAATTAGGGAATTCTACGTCACCGGAGTGGTAGTCTGGTGGCTTAGTGCGGAATGTCCTATCGAGAGAGATATGCCAAGCAACATCGAAATTAAAGCTCGTTTGAAGGACCCGGCGGCAACGCTTGAGGCCATACAATTACGCTGTCCCGAATCTCCACAGGTCATTCATCAGGAAGATCATTTTTTTATCGTGCCCAACGGAAGATTAAAGCTTCGTTTGCTGGGAGAAAACCACGGTGAGTTGATTCAGTATCATCGAAATGACTCTCCAGAGGCAAAGCCGAGCGATTATGAAATCTATCCGACGAATCAGCCTCGCTGTTTGCTGCGAGTTTTGCAGCGTTCGTTATCCATGGGCCCGGTGGTGACAAAAAAACGTCTCCTCTTCCTCAATGGGCGCACAAGGGTCCATTTTGATGAAGTCGTTGGATTAGGGCATTTTTTGGAACTCGAAGTTGTTTTGCGAGAATCTGAAGATGTTGCCCGCGGCTACAAAGATGCAGAAGAATGGATCCAGTATCTTGGTATTGCAAAAGAGGATCTAATCGCCGTCGCATACGCTGATTTGTTGCTCAACGATGCCTTATAGCTCGTCATAAACTTGCACGTTGTGATAGAGCTCTATTCAGCAATTGGTCGATCCTTCGCTTGCTCTTCAGCTTTCAAGACTTGAAGATTCGATCTTTGATAAAGAATCCAGAGGCATGCAATTGCAAGTACCGTACTGATCGTGATCCAGGCTGGTTGGTATTGAAAGGAGCCAGGTTCCAAGGTTACGAAGTTATCAAGCCAAGCGGGAGAAGCATCTTGTTTGGCGAAACGAGCGAGCGAGAGGGTTAATGAATTATGAATGGCATGCATCGCGATGGTGCAGATGATTCCACCTGTGCGCCAAGCTACCCATCCCAGCAGCAATCCAATGATCATTGCTGATAGTGATTGTTGCAGCAATGTATGAGTCAAACCAAAGAAAATGGCGGAGACTAGAATAGCTCGCAATACTCCGTTCTGTCTTGCCAGACCGCCGAAAATAAATCCTCTGAAGGCGATTTCCTCACAGATGGCTGGTAGTAAAGCCATCAACAATAGAATCATCCATAGCGATTGCGACTGCATCAGCGAGTCGATTTGTTGTAATGACCCCAAAATTCCTTCGCTGATTGGGTAAACGTATTGGATGGCACTTGCCAAGGATGTGGCTAGGGGATGGAAGCTGATGGCCAAGATCATACATGTAATGAGGTCGATTGGTCGCGGGGCATGCAATCTGAGGCTGGAGCGAATGGATTTCGTAAGTATCAGTGCCATCAGGAGAACTGGCGTCAGGATTAACGCGAGTTGGCTGATCAGTAAAGAAAGGGCTAACGCATTCCATGATTCAATATTCTCTGAACTCGCCAGGCTAGCGAAAAATCGTGCTACCAAAATAATCGAACCGCAAAGCATCGCCTCCATCACAGAAGCTGTCTCACCACGTTCTCGCCACACCGAATTCAGCCAGAGTCGAATATCCCAGCGTTCATTCTCGCGGAACATTACCGACTCGCTTTCGAATTGACGAACAGCCCAACGAATGGCCAGTAAGCAGCAACCGGCGGTCACCGCTAGGACGACAGGTAAAAAGCGAACCGCCTCTAAATACTGTCCCTCAACTAGAGCTCTAGATAACAGAACCATCCCGGTCACTGGCAATAAGCTAGTCCCCAGAGTGAGACTAATGCCAGGCAACATCGGAATCATCACAAATGGTAAGGTTAGTAGTAGCAGCGGCATCAGATAGTATTGGCCTTCTTTGGTACTTCTAGCCAAGGCTGCGACTGCTAGGGCCAGAGCGCTAAACAACGCAGCCATTGGAAGCAGCGTGAGCATCAGCCAGCCAATGGCATAGACCGGAGGGGTGCCGAGAGCCTCAGCCAACCCTTGGGCTCCGCCAGCAGCGAGCTGCTTACCAAGCAATGATGCCGTAAATTGCATGCTTGTCAGATTCAGCAAAGCGGTCATGCAACTGAAGAACATAACGGTCAGCAACTTCCCCCAGACGATTTCTCTGCGACGGGCTGGACTGCTAAGAAGGGTCTCCAGGGTTCCTCGTTCTTTTTCTCCTGCACACAAGTCGACAGCAGGATAGAAAGCACCAGTTAAAGCCCATATCAGCATGATAAAGGGGAGTATTTTTGACCATACGATAGCGCGGCGGGTCGCTTCTGGAGCCACATCCACGGGTGCTATGTCGAGCGGGCGAACTAAACGAGGATCGAAGCCAGCACCACTTAACTTTGAGGCAATCCATTCTTGCTGCCATAATTCCACCGCTGTGTCCCAGCGTGCGTAAGCTATTTGTGACTGATCACGTCCACGCGTCAATATGATTTCAATTCCGCGGTCTGCTTCGTCGAGTACTGACTTGTCGACTTTATCACCAGCATCGATTTCGGCCAAGCGATTCATGTAATCGCGGAATGCAGGTTTCACGATAACAACCAAGTCAACCGTGCCTTCGTTGAGCAACCGGTTGGATTCAAGCTTTAGCTTGTCTAGTTGTTCATTGCCATTAGTTAAGGGCTCAGTTTTTAGTGAAACCAACGGGACAATATTCTCAAGTCCGACTCGACCGTAGAGTTGTGAGTCTTCAATTAAGAGCGGCTTCTCGGGTAGGTTTTCACTTCCTATCACCTGGATCGTGACTGGATGCTCTCGTGAGAATTGCGCAACCTGAAGCATCAGCATTCCCATGATTGGATACAGCAATATGGGAAGTATTGTAATGGTAAATAGGGTTCTGCGATCGCGTAATTGATCGCGTAGTTCCCGAGAGAAAATCAGCTTGACGTGCTTCCAGTTCAACGTCCCGCTCCTTGTTCCGTTAAACCGAATTCGCGTTTTTTGTCATCGTTTGAGAGCATATCGAAGAAAAGCTCTTCGAAATCCGTTTGCTTATGCCGCTCACTAAGCTCAGGAAGAGTTCCTTCATCCAAAATGCAGCCGCGATAGAGAATCGCGACCCTATCGCAAATTCTTTCAACTTCTCGCATGATGTGAGTTGAGAAGATAACGCATTTACCTTCATCTCGAAGTCCGGCGATGATTCTAAGTAGTGATCGAGCTACCATCACATCGAGCCCCACCGATGCTTCATCGAATATGAGAACAGGTGGATCATGTACCATAGCGCGTGCGATGGAAACTTTCTGTTTCATACCAGTAGACATCTTTGCCCCTGGTACATCGCGTATTTCAGACATTTGCAGTTGGCTGAAAAGCGATTCCATACGCGGATACAAGCGATCTTCGGGAATGTCATACAGCTTGCCGAAGTACTCCACCATCTCCCAAGCTGTCATTCGATCGTAGATTGCTGTATTGTTACTAACAAACCCGATACTGCGTCTTACTTCCGCTGGATGTGTCATCACATCAAAGCCATTGACACGAACCAAACCGCTAGAGGGCCGGAGGACCGTGCTCAAAATTCGCAGCGCCGTTGTTTTGCCTGCACCGTTAGGGCCTAACAGCCCAAATATTTCACCTGGCAGCGCACGAAACGATATTCCATCAAGGGCAATGAACTCTCCCTTGACCATGTCGGCATAAACTTTTTTTAGCTTTTCGACTTCAACCATTCGCTGGGCCGTCCTGCCCTAGAAGGGAATATTGGCAAAAGTAGGGCGATCATACTGCGACCCAAAAGGCAAAGGAACCGAATGTACTTTACCCGCAAGTTTCAAGCTTCGCGTTTGTCGCGACATGCGGGTTGGTCGGTCCGCTTGGTACCAGCCGAGCTAGGCACCTGCCAATGGAATGACGGTAGGCAATCACCGCTTCATCAATCATTGCCCGTGGGTTCAACTCGTAGCGAAGATTGGCATCCAAATTCTAACATTCGTTGCTCTAAGACCCACATCGCGCTCCACAACCCCTACAACCGATACCTGTATTAGATCGTGCGTCACGTGCAGTACAGGGGAGGCATTCTTTGGCTGCATCGCCTAAACCTTGGCGTGATGCTGACGAGTCCCCTCCGATGGCTAGGTAAGCCTGGTAGAGTATCTTCCATTACAAAGGGGAACAGAAGGAGCACTATGGGGCATCTTGCCAGGACAAGTTGATCCTGTGCTGCCTGAGACCTAGTTTTGGGCGTTGGCAGAAACCACGGGCAGCCTTTGCTCTGTGTTACTCGGTAGAGGCTTGAGGCTGCTCTTTGGGGAGGCGTCGCGCCTGCGATTGGCTTCAATGGCCTTCTGTTCGAGTTGCAGATCGACAAATTGATAAAAGACATCTCGTTGCCGCGGGATAAAACCTGCTTCGGATATAGCGGAACGAATCTGATCGAGCGTGAGAAAATGAACCGTGCCCGCTTCTGCGACTACATTCTCTTCAATCATCAAGCTGCCCATATCGTTGGCACCATACATCAAGGCAAGTTGACCGATCTTCAATCCTTGAGTAACCCAACTGCTTTGGATGTTTGGAATATTGTCCAAGTACAAACGCGCAATCGCCTGAGTGCGCAAGTATTCGAAGCTGCCTGCCGGTGGTACATCTTTCATCTCCGTATGATCAGGCTGGAATGTCCAGCAGATGAACGCACTGAAGCCACCCGTTTCATCTTGCAAACTTCTTAAGCGTTCTAAGTGCTCAACTCGTTCTTCGAGAGTTTCAGCATGCCCAAACATCATGGTGGCCGATCCAATGCCGCCAAGTCGATGCCAGACCCGCATCACATTGAGCCAATCGTCGGTCAACACCTTACCACGAGTGATCGTTTTGCGAACACGATCCACTAAAATTTCAGCTCCTCCACCCGGTAGACTACCAAGGCCAGCAGCTTTTAGGCGGGTTAGGACATCTTCTAGGGAGAGTTTATTTACTTTCGTGAAGTGATGAATTTCCGGAGGGCTGAAGCCATGGATATTGATCATCGGGAACTTGGCTTTGATGTCTACGAGCATCTCTTCATACCACTCCAATTTGAAGTGGGGATGAAGGCCACCTTGCAGCAAAATCTGATTGCCACCTAGCGCCACGGTTTCCGCGCACTTCTGCAGCAGCTCTTCTCGTGAGAGCACATAACCTTCATCACTTTTTGGGGTTCTATAAAAAGCGCAAAAATCACATACAGCGGTACAGATATTAGTGTAGTTGATATTGCGATCGATATTGTAGGTGCGATACGGCTCTGGATGTAAGCGCCTACTGACTAAGTCTGCAGCGCGTCCAAGTGCAGGTAAGTCCCGACAATGCATCAACTGCACGCCTTCGTCAAAACTGATTCTTTCTCCTGCGATCGCTTTGTCGATAATACGCTGTATCATTTAACGCTCTCTGCGTAACGAAACGGGGTTCGACCGGCTGGGGCTAGCTCTAACCGTTCAGCCGCTCGGTAAAAAATATCCAGACCGCGACGCTCTTCTTCACCCAAATGGAAATGGAGAAACTCGCGGAAGTAACGCAGGCACATTTGGTAACTCAAACCGTAGCTCTCGGCTTCGCGTGACGCAATGCGTTCGGCATTGGCCAAGCCATGATCCCGCGTCAATGACAATGCCTCTGACAATTCGGAAGATTCGAAGCCGGGGCGTGCCACCCACATCGCAAAGATGCAAGGAGCTTTCGTCCATTCTCTCCACTTCTGTCCAATATCCCAATTATCAACCCACGTACCCTCGATCGGCTTCATGGCTCGATCGCCGATAATCAACACGGCATCCGCAGTGGTCTTCTGCCAGTCGGCATCGATGGGCAATGACTCTAGCTTCGGCCGAATACCAAATTTTTCATAAAGCAGGATTTGGGTTAACGCGGCGCTGGTGCGTGAGCCTTCATCCAAAGCCAATGTCCGCACTCGATGAGGAGGAACACGAAACAGAACTCTTACGCTCCAAACCGGACCGATGCTCGCGATACAGGCATCCGATACGATGGTGTAATCTCGACCGCGAAAGAACTCAATGGCAGGTATCAAAGCGACATCCAGGTCGGATCTCCCAAGCCGATCAGCCAAACGACTCGGCAGATCGAAGGATAGGGTCGCCCCAGGGAGTCGATCAGTGAGTCCTTCCACCAACGGTTTGGTATTCAAATAGGATACAGCACCTATTCGCATGTTAACCTACCTAAGTTCGCTCAAGGGCGATCTCTGCGTTTCTGAATCCTAAGTACCTGGGCTCCCCTGTTCCTTTGCCAATTTAGAATTATACGGAATAGGGGAGGGTTTCTCTAGGACAGTCTCTATCTCGCTTTAACCTAGGCCGTCTTAACCGCAAACTTATCCATTCGTTAACTCTCGCGATTTTAGGAAATCCTGGGCAGATTCGAATAATTTTACCGGTAAGTGAAGTTTCCATAGATCTGGAAGTGGAGCGACTATTCTCATAAGTTTTGCATTTTGGGGATGTCGAAATTCGATCATCGCAGCATGTAAGGCTAGCGCAGTTCGTTCCCCTCGTTCGTCTACCTCTCCCCACAAATGCTGATCGCCGTAACACCAATCCCCGGAAACAGGAAAGCCGCGACTGGCCGCCTGAATACGAATTTGATGCATGCGCCCGGTATGCAGTTCGATGTCAACCAAACTCAAGCCATTCTCGGTGGCGAGTGTCCGGTATGAGAGTCGAGCCTCTTTGG
>JAUMAI010000176.1:0-5445 GCA_032116775.1 Pirellula sp.
GTCGAGATCGGCCCAAAGCGACCGAATAATACGAATCTGCCATGCCAGATCGAATCGGCCCTTGCTCCCAACTCGCGGACAGACACCAAAAAACAGGTTCGTACGTTCGGTTTCAGAACTGGTTGCTAGCCGATTAAGGGTTTGCTCAAGAGTCGCTGCCTTGGCCGGGCGATAGCAAACGTTGCGAAAGTCAACGCGACTGCGCTTTCGTCCACCTTCGGTCCAAGTCTCCACAGGACGAAAGACAATGAGGTCTGACGGCTCAAACAGGGTAGTCAATAATGTGATTGCTGGGTGACTCAAGCTCGAGCATCTCCTTCTGGTACGCTATGGCCACAGATCAAATGGGCGATTGCACGGTGATCAACTCAAAGCAATTCCTGGGGGGATTCGTCTTCCATTTCGTGGATTCTGACGACAATGTTCCCTTCTTGTGTCGTCGGATGCTTGACTGCATGCAGAACGATGATCTGACTGTCATCCCAAAAGACTCCAGCATGTTGCAAGGCATCCAAAACACTCTTAAAGCAGTTGTCGATATCTCTCCTGCGTTTGTCCGGTGGAAAAATATCGATATGAACGCTCAATGCGCCCAACAAGGGTTTGTTACCCCTGGCGATCGCAATCCTGCGGACTTGGTGTCGATAGGTTCGTGCATCTTTGGACAGAACGGGACGCCCATGGCTATAGCTGAAGTAATGATTAATCGATGGCGGATACGGGAGTATGAATTCAACAGCCATCCTTGCGCCCTTCCATTCCAATAGAGAAAGCTGGGACGAAGCCAATCGTCGATTCGTGCCGACGCATTGGCTTGCTTCGTCCCAGCCGCACCCCTAACAGTTCAAAACGAAATCGAATCAGAACGGGAGATCTTTGGTAGGAACTTCACCGTTTGACGTGCTCGCGAGTCGAATGCGTCGATTGAAGTAGACGTTGGTATAGTCACCGCGAGTTCGCTTTGTGATCTCCAGCGTCACATCGAGCAATTCGTCAAGTCGCCCCGATAGTTCGCTGAACTTGGAGAGTTCCAAGCCCAGTGTCCTCAGGTCGCCTTTCACATAAGGGAGTGAAGCTTGCGTGATGACCGAGTTTTTGAAAATGTGCCGACCGGCATGAGAGCCAGACAATACCTCCAAGTCAAACTTGATCATCGGATCCCCCTTTTGACTGGTTTCGAGTCGTACTGATTCGATGCGAGCATGATATTTCCCATCGGGAACCTCGTCATACTCGGGGGATTGAGCCGTTGCGAACTCATCATCAAACGATGACAAGTCGACGGACTGGTTGGTGTTTTCGTACTGTTCGTAATCGCTCATTGCTTGAGAGCCTTTCCTGATGGGGTGCTTCCCGGAATGGAAGAAGACGCAGCAGGCCCTTTACCGGGTGCAGAGCTCAGTGCGTTTGGATTTGCAGCGCTGCCGCTGAAAGCCGCGCTAAAAGCGGCATAGTCCAGTGGGAGCAATTCAGGCAGACGACCAGTGCGATCACCGGCCTCGTAGGTTGGATGGGGTTTGGTGCGCAACACTCGTTCGATCGTGACGTTGCCCGCAGCATCCTTTTTGGCGACCGAATCACCGAACAAAATGATGTCCACGAGTCCCAGTACGACATTGCGTGCGCGATCCGGGAGACTTGGAGTGGTCTTCGTGTACTCCCCGGTTCTCGTTTCGATCGTCTTGTCGATCGCATGCGAAATGAGGATCAAGCCGTATGGCAAGCTGGCCAATCGAGTAAGCACCCGATGCCATTCATTCTTGACCAGAGCCCATCCCTTGCCGTGGCCCATGTCCCCTTCGTACTCGATACCATGCTTGGCACAGACGTAGTCGGAGCACATCTTGAAAGCGTTGTCGACTGTATCGATCACAATCGTTTTGAAATTGTGGTCGCCTTTGGCAACTAGCTTGCAAGCCTCGAGAAACGCTTCCCAGGAGTAGGTCGGTACTTTGAAGACCTCCAAGTGGTTCAGTCCAGGCTCGCACTCGAAGAATACTGCTTCCGGGAATTGGGAAGCAAAGCTCGAATTATGAACGACGAAATCGTTGGCTACGAAGTTATGAGTATCAGGAACTGTGAGATCGTAGATTCGACCTGTACCAATCGGAACAATGCTTCTAATGCGATCAAAAAGTATGTTTCCTTGACGATCCAACTGTGTTGAAGCAGCCCGAATAGAGTACAAGGATTGTCGAAGTTGCTCTGATGCGATTTGCTTCTCGCCAAATACACCGATATCGTCAAGAAATCGCAAGATGTCTTCTTTGGCGGTAATGTACAGCTCTGCCCCATACAGTTCACCATCAATGAATCGGTCTCGAATGAGGCTCACGATTCCAAATCGGAGCAGCAAGTGCTGAACCTGTCGCACCATCCGAATCGACTTGGAACTGTATGAGACCTTCTTTTTTTCCACCGAACCATCGCAGCTAAACAAGCGATTCAAAAAGAGTGCCATGCGCTCTCGTGCAAGACCGAATATGAAATCAGGGATGAACTTGTCGCCTGATCGCAAACCATCGATGCCGTGCTCTCGAATGAATCGCAAAACGTTATTGCGACCAATACGACCACTTTTTACGCGAACCTGGGGAATGCCCTGATCGTTGTTGAACTCAAGGAAGTCGTCGCCGATTTTTTCAACGGCTTGTTTGAAATCTTCGCGGACTTCTTCGTCAACTTTGGTAAATATCGGACTAGTGCCGCCAAGGCTCCCATCAGCCAATAGATAAGCCAGAACTTTGATATACTCGGCTTCGGTTCGGACGCTGCCGAAAAGTGAGGAATACTCGGCTACGACTCCTACTCTGTCGTTCTCATTCAAGACATTAAGTGGTGCCCAACCTTCGCGGGTTAAAAAAGGATGCTAGGCAGTGGCATCAATCGTGCGTCCTGACTGCGTTGTCACACGGAATAACGCTGCTTCGCCATTGTCGATGTAGTTCGAAGGCTGAGCTGGCTTTATGACGCCCGCCATTCCCATCGTTAATACTTCGCCTTCTTGATTGGTCACGAGGTCCTTCAATGCGGTTGGCTGACCGGTTGTCGGGTCATAGAGGACAGTATCGCCAGCGAGACACTTCCCAAGTTTGGGCGCTCCATAAATTAAGATCGATTGCTTGGCCAAGTCCGTGGTCGGCTTGGACTTCGCGGTAGGTAATGTCACTGTCATCAGTTATCTGTCCTTTCAAAAAACGGGTGAGTCAGAATCGATCGAGGTGAGCTCTTCATGCGGTGGAGTGATCTCATAGAGGTTCTCCGCAACGTTGGGATTGAATCCAGATTGGCAGTACGAGAGGTACTCGCAGGGACGCTGGTACGAGAAGCAACTCGATGTGTTCAGCAGCCATTTCCCACGTCGTCGTGCATCGAGGTACTGCTGGGTGATCTCCCAGACCTCATCTTGGAGCATGGCCAGTCGCTCTTCGGAGAGATAAATGAACTCCCGATGGAACGCGTCTGGTTTTGAGTACCACGCTGCCAGTCGCCCCTGAAACTCCTCGTTGGTTTCAGGCATCTGGCGTTTGGCCGTCGACTTGCCGCTCTTGTTCTTGGCGGATAGCTCCGCGTGGCGAGCTTCGTACTCTTCCTGCGTTTCACCAGGGCTTTGCTTGAGACGGCTCTTTAGGAGCACGTTGTAAATGATTCCGACGATGGGATAGCCGAGCTCGCGGAGGTAGTAGGAGTACAAGGCGATCTGCGTATCGGTCCACAATTTGTCCAGGTAATTGCCATCGATCGACGCAGCGGTCTTATGCTCGAGCAGATACATCCCATCAGGTAGCTGGACGATCGCATCGGCTTTGCCAGCCATCACAAAGGTTTGACTGCAGCGGCCTGTGTCTGGATTCCGAATCTGTCCGGTGAAGGTTTTCTCAACCTCGATGATCGTGAAATCCTCGGTTGTGTAGCGCGAGGCATACCCTGTGAACATGGCTCGTGCCAGATGCCAGCTGGCCATTTGGCTCTCGTCTGTGGCTCGCTCGGGAAAGCTCCGGTCGATGAAATCCAGTGCTTTCCACAGTCGATTTTCATCGTTGACGGATCGATACCAAATCTCGATGGCACTGTGGATTACGCTTCCAAACGACAGCGATTCGACCTTTGCCCGTGGTCGCAGGTTGTCGATGTAACGATGTTTATACTTGCGAGGACAATTGCGAAACGTATTGAGCGCTGAGTAGGTCAGCACGTTTTTGTCGCTTGTCTCAGGAGGTAGTATTGCTTGGGACATAAGATTGCTGGAGTAAAAATAAGGGGGAGTGATTCGGTCTTGCCACCAATTAAAAGTTCATCCGATAGCTGTCTTTGCTATCGAGCAGATTGCCATTGAGGCGTTTTTCGCCCCGCTCACGAGCGATCTGGTTTTCAGTCAAATACAAGCCCGAATTGATTTTGGAGCACGCCTTGCAGATCCGATTCGCTGCACCGGTCGATTGAAACATCTTGCTGCACTTGAGACATTTCCGCTGGCCTGGCTCGTTGGGTGCCAGTCGCGTGCCAGCGTTTACAAGACAAGCACGCGTTGTGAGCTCTGGTTGGGAAGTCACATCCGTATCAAGGCGGTTTCGATTTAGATCCTTGTTCATCATTTTGCCTTTCGAGAAATGGTGGGTGTCTATAAATAGACCTACCCGGTTCGAGGGTGTTTTGACGATCAATAGTCCAAATATTTCTGAAATCCTTCTTCCTCGAACCGATCCCGGATTCGTTTCATCCACTCATTGAGTGTCGTTCTTGGGACGTTCATCAACGTGGCGATCTCGGCCATCGTCATGCGATTGCGCAGCTCCAGAAGACGTTTCCAGTCGGCAGGGAGCTTTTCGATGAGTGCCTTCATGTCGGAGGCTAGCTCGAAGAGCTCTTGCTCGCTTCTGCGACGTCGGCCCAATCGGGCATCTTGCTCAGCCTCGCCGATCAATTCAGAAAGCTCGGTGTGCCCTTCCTCACCTATATCGATCGTTACGTTCAGTGACCTAACACGACAGTGGTCACGCTTGTCTGCTGTCTTGTCTCGCAGGATGTTCGCCACATACCGCTCTACGACTGCCGTGACGAATTTGTTGCGATGCCCGACTTCCGGATCGAACTTCGAGAGACTATCAAGCACCCTGGCCAGAAGGTCGTGCTCGAGCGATTCTCGGTCCTGCTGGGTGAACCCGGCGCGACCCATCAGCTGGCCGACTTTGCGTTTGATGATCCCTCGGATGAACCGGTCTTGGCTCGGATCACTTTGGCCTGGATCCGCTGCCTCAGGCAAGCTCAGGTTGGACTGGGTGAAAGAAGCGGGTTTCTTCGAAAAGCGACGATTCTGCATGAAAGCATTCCCTAACTGCGGTTAGCGTTCTTGCCGTGTCTGACGCACAGCACCAACCACCGGTGGAATTGCAGCAAATCGGATTAGGAAATTCCTGGCTTTTCGTAAGTTGTTTCCTGGTAATG
>JAUMAI010000177.1:0-10628 GCA_032116775.1 Pirellula sp.
CTTAAGAGTGATCGATCCCCACCTTAGCAGTTCTCCTAAGCTTTAGCTCCCACCCTTTAACGATCGCGTTCTGGCCTATGCATCTCGCTCGCTTTCTAACCATCCAAGTGGGCTGCCGATTTGGTTTGTCCAGTTATGTCCCCACTCAGGTCGGATGTGGTTCTGTAATTACTTCTCTAACTTCAATTGCTTTATTGTCGGTGCAATTGCTTGGTCTGCTGGCGAGCCCAGTATTAGCCACCGATGAGGCAGAGATTCGAAAGCTTTTTGAAGCAGATATTGAGCCGTTTTTGAAGCGTTACTGCGTAGAGTGTCACAATAAAGATCTGCGAGAGTCGGGAATCCAAGTCGACAATCTGACCAGTGAATTTGAGGATGCGACTCTTCCACTCTGGGAGTCGATGGACCGGTTGGTAAGCGGGGACGAAATGCCTCCGGAGAACGCGAAGCAGCCAACAGAGGAGGAGGGTAAAAACTTTGTATCCGCGGTATTGCGAGGGTTGGAATGGGCCCGTTCACGCGAAATGGCGAGAAATGGTAATTTGCGCCGTCTTACCGTTTTGCAGTATGCGAATACTTTACGCGATTTGTTAGGTATCGAAGAGGAGCTTACGGCAGCTTTGCCTCCAGATGGGATATCTAAGGATGGATTTGCGAATAATAGTCAATCCTTGCAGTTGTCACCATTGCAATTAGAGGCCTACTTGTCGATTGCGGAAAAAGCTCTTGATTTGGCTATTGTCAACGAAAGTGAAAAGCCTGTTATCCAAACCTTTCAAATGAAATTGGGAGAAGGTGTCAATAAGCAACCGCTTCCAGAGAGTTTGGTACTTGGTGCGTTGAATCATTTGTTGCCTAATCATGGTTTCACTGTAACGGAACTTCCACCGGATAAAGACTTTGAGTTCATGCCTTTTAGGATGCAGACGAAATGGAAGTTTATTGAAGGCTATCAAGGGAATGATACCGTACGAGGCTGGCGTGATTTCGATAGTATTTATCATTCTGTCTTTGCTTGTATGCGAGGCAGTGAAGGTTATCCAAAGGGTACGCCCTATCAACTCATTACTGATGGCTTGTTACTTCGGCCAGCTATCCCGAGTCCGGAAATCTTCGGTGAATCGAGCACGTATGGCCCTTTCGCCAATTTCAAAATTGCTCTGCGAGAATTGCCTCAGCATGGTCAATTCCGGATCCGTGTCACTGCCAAAAAATACAAGGATGGTTTGCTGCTCGGTCCCGAGGTTAAGGCAGCGCAGGAAAATAGCAATGCATTAGTGTTTGAGGTGATTGGACGCTCCGAAACAAGTGTCGAGATCAAGGAGGATGGGATTTATCAGGTCGACCTTTATCCTGTGAATCAGGAGAGTGTAGAAGTTCCCAACGACTCTCGGGACAAATTGGGTAATGTTCAACTCGCGATCGGTGACCTGGCGCTCATTGCCAAGTCCGTGTCACCCGCCTTTACCGTAAGTCGTTTGCCACGTGGCAAGGTATTGTTGAAAGCCCATTGGGATGGAGATGTTAAATCCACGAAGGTCGTATTGACAAAGCTATCTGAGGAAAGCGAATTAGCTAAACAGTTTGCTGCTTTCGAATCCCGTAATCCATCGCTAGGGGTGCATCTGGGATTGAGGAGAGATTGTGGTAGCACGCTCACACCAGTTCATCGTCCAGTCTCCGTATCAAACTACGATTGGCAAGAATTTGAGTTTACGGGTGCGATCAATAATTTTCCGAAGCCTGATGTGGAAGCGGATAACGTGAATTATCTGGCGGGCATTCGCGAAATTGGGGTTAGGTCTGAATACTGTGACAAACGTGACATGCCGAGATTGTGTATTCAGAAGATTGAATTCGAAGGTCCGTTCTACGAACAATGGCCCCCGAAACCTTATGGAATGCTATTACAGCCGGGAGAGGGTTTAACTGACGATAACAACCGAGCAGAGAAAATCATCGAGGCTTTTGCCACTCGAGCCTACAGAAGACCTGTTCCGAAGGCTGAGGTCGAGCAATTGATGGAGGTTTGGAGATCCCAGAATGTGGACTTGGCATTTAGTAATAAATTGAAAGCTGTTCTGTCAGTGGTGTTAACCTCGCCGCAGTTTTTGTTTTTGGTGGAGAACTCTGCTGGACCAGAGAGCGAGGATATCGATGACTATGAATTGGTCTCGAAGCTATCTTATTTCTTATGGAACTCACCGCCCGATTTAGAAATGATGGACTTGGCGAAGCGGGGCGAGGTGCGGAAAAACCTAAGCCAACTTATTTCACGTGCTATTGTCGATGAGCGATTTGCGCTCTTTGCGAGGGAGTTTGTTTCGCAGTGGCTTTCGTTGGATAAATTCGATGTCGTCAACACGGACAGCAAGCGGTTTAGCAGCCTAACAAGGGATGTGAAGACGGAGCTGCGACGGGAACCAATTGAGCTATGGTTGCATTTCGTTCGCCAGAATCGGTCGATTAAGGATCTAGTCGATTCGGAGGAGATGGTCGTTAACGATGTGGTTGCGGACTACTATGGCTTACCTAATCCACCAGATAGTGGCTACCAGTTCGTGCCGACAAGGCACGAAAAGCCAGGTTTGGGTGGTGTTTTAACGCTGGCTGCTATTCAGGCGGGACTTTCTGATGGACGACAAGCTAATCCTGTGAAACGAGGTGCATGGTTTGCCAGAAAAATCATTTCGGAACCCCCGGCTGACCCGCCACCGAACGTTCCCGTACTTGAAGATCTTACTCAATTATCGCTTCGAGCAAAGCTTGAAAAACACCGCAACGTCAAAGGATGTGCCAAGTGCCACGAGGGGATCGATCCATGGGGGCTGGCGTTTGAAGGGATAGATGCGGGTGGCATATTGGACTCACAAAACGGCGATGCACAGACCAAGCTACCGGATGGAACCGAATTGAATGGGATTGACGGACTTAAAAACTACCTGCTAGAGAAGCGGTTGGATCAAGTAGCTTTTAGTGTGGCAAAACATTTAGCTATTTACGCAAATGGCAGAAGTTTGACACCGTCCGAATTGAAGGAATTGCGCGAGAATTTGCTGGAAATCAAGAATGACGGGTATCGGTTACAGGATATTATTACCTGTGTAGTACTCAGCGATTCCTTTCTTAAGAAATAGTCTGAAACTTTTATATTTCCATAAACAAGGTGGTTTCGGAGATCGCACATGCCTGGGCATATTGATCGGCGAGCGGTATTGAAAGGGATGTTTGGAACGTCCCTTGTTTTGCCGGTGCTTGAAGCAATGGGAAGCGAAATCACGCACGCTCGTCCTAAACGATTCTGTGCCTTGTATACCGCCAATGGGATGTCGCTTCCCAAGCCTGAGCATGGGATCGACGAGTGGAGCTTTTTTCCAACCAAGGAAGAAAATGGCGAGTTCGTTTTTAGCAATTCCACAGAGCCCTTAAAACGATTCAAGAAGCAAGTCAGCTTTTTAGGAGGATTGTTTCATGAGAATGGAACGAAGGCGGATCCGCATCTCTGTTCTGATATGTGGTTAACCGGTGCGCCCTTACATAGCCCAAAACCAGGGACATATAACTCGGTAGCGCTCGATCAGGTTATAGCGCAGCACACGAAGCAACATTGTAGGCAACCTTCCCTAGTACTCTCGATCGATGCGGGCGTCGGGTTTTTATCTCGAACTGGAACGATATCCTACGATGTCCAGGGACGCCCGATACCGGCCGAGAATAATCCCAGACGTGTGTTTGATCGACTCTTTCGAGTCGACATCAACGGAATGAAGGCGGAGCGTGAAAAACTGCAAGCAAGAGTAAAATTGGTGGATGCCGTTTTAGAGAATGCGAATGCATTCAATAAGACTTTAGGCAAGTCTGATCGCGAACGGATGGATCAGTACCTAGCGTCGCTCAATGAAATCGAATCGCGATTGATCGCAGCAGAAAAGTGGTGTGATATACCGATCAAGCCGCAAGACTATTCGCACTTGGATTTAACGGCGACGAATGAAGGCGAACCAGCTCTTTATTATCGAAACATGTTTGATCTAATCGCTTTGGCTTTTGATGCAGACATTACGCGATCTGTCGCGTTTATGTTGAATCGCGAAGATGGAATGGGAATCAGTGATACGTTTCCGCTCAAGCTTGGTTTAGATCGTACACACCACAATTTATCGCATGCAGGCGACAAGGATGGGCAGTTGCAATTTGCTAAATACGATCGTTTCTTAATGGAGCAAGTAGCGCATTTCCTGAATCGGCTCACTGAATACCAGGATCACGAAGGTACTGTGCTGGACAATACGATTGTGTTATTCGGTAGTGGTGCGAGCACAACACACTGGCCAAAGAACCTGCCAACTTTAGTGGCTGGTGGTTCCAATATGGGATTACGGCATGGACGTTATTGGAAAAAAGATGATACGAAAATGTCCAATATGTTCCTCAGCATTCTGCGAGCGATGGATATTGAACGAGATAGTTTCGCAGATAGTACGGGTACGTTAAGCGACTCTATTTTTACGAAGTCTTGATGGAGTTTGCTTTTAGCGATAACGTGCCTGCTGTTGGCACTTATGAATCGGTGCTGCGTTATCGTTTGGACAGGGGCCAAGGGGCTACAGACGAACTAGCTGCATATTCATCGTAGAGTGCGATTAGCTCTTTAAGTATCTCTGTTTCTTCGCTCGCCAAGTTATGGCGTTCGTGCCGATCCTTGGAAATGTCGTATAGTTCCCAAGGCTGGTTGTGTTTGGCGACAAGTTTCCATGAACCGCGACGAACAGCGCGATTTCCTTCATGTTCCCAGAAGATTGGCCCACGATCTATCTTGTCATTCTGAAAGGAAGCGGTAAGGCTTTCACCCGCGAGCGGCGTAGCAGATTTGTCGTAGTCGGTACGGGCTAGTTCATAAATGGTTGGTGCCAGATCCACTAAGTGCCCGGGACGATTTCTGAGTTCCCCATGTGTCTTGATTCCAGCAGGCCAGTGAATGATGAGGGGCGTACTAATGCCCCCTTCATGTACCCAATGTTTGTATTCTCGAAAGGGTGTGTTCGAGACATTGGCCCAAGCTTCTCCGTAGGCGATATAGGTGTCTGAGGGACCTGGCATTACTTTGGGGCCCATTCGAATCGGAAAACCATCTCGAGTTTGCGTTGGAGTGCTTCCGCCTGCTGCAAAATCAGTAGGCTTCATTGGAGGAAAACTCGGTTTTTCAGGCCGTAAGATATTTGGATGGTTTTTATTTCCTGTACGGCCTACTCCTTCGGCACAGCCTCCATTGTCTTGGAGATACATGATCACGGTGTTATCGAATTGCTTAGTTCGTTTTAGGTGTGCCAGGATCTTCCCGATGTTTTGGTCCATGCGATCAATCATTGCAGCATAAACTTCCATGCAGGCCGATTCCCATTCTTTGTTGGTGACATCGTCCCAATTGGCTACGCTGGCGGATAGAGGTTCATGTGGTGAGAGTAAGCCAAGTTCCGTGGAACGCGAGAAACGTTTTTCTCGGATGGCTTGGTAGCCGACATCGTACTTTCCATCGTACTTGGAAATGTCTTCTGGCAAGGCATGCATCGGCCAATGGGCAGCCGTAAAGGCAATGTAAAGCAGAAATGGTTGCTTGGAATTCTGCTGGTGATGTGTTTCGAGGTAGCGGACAGCATGATCACCGATTGCATCGGTGTAGTAATAAACATCTGGTTTGTATTCTCCATCCGCATAGGGTGAAATCATTTGATTGTCGCGGACTAATGTGGATGGATCATAAAAGCTACCGGCGCCGTGTATTGTTCCATAGAACTTATCGAAGCCTCGCTGAAGTGGCCAATTGTGTTTCGGCCCATTGGGAGCGGTGTGGCGAGTCACATGCCATTTTCCGACAGCATAATTGCGGTAACCGGCTGGTTTTAAAACCTCTGCCAGAGTTCGACATTGCTGATTAAGATTCCCTTGATAGCCAGGCAATGGATGCTCTTCCATCATGTGACCGATACCCGCCTGATGCGGATATAAACCAGTTAAGAGACTAGCACGCGTGGGACAGCAACGGGCGGTGTTATAGAACTGGGTATAACGCAGGCCTCCACTAGCGAGGCTATCGAGATGGGGAGTTGCGATTTCACCCCCGTAGCAACCGATGTCTGAAAAGCCCATGTCATCACTGAGAATGACAATAAAATTAGGAGGTTGGTTGGGCTCGGCAGCTAATGATGTTTTTGGCAGCAGGCTGATGGCGCAAAAAGCCAATGCGTAGGCGATCGACAATGTCCAAGAGTAGCTATTAACTGAAGGGCGATAGGCGAGTGGTGAGATCATAATTATCGTGCCTGTAATCGGAGGATTTGCAGCCGAACAACTCAGATTGCTGCGCTCTATGTAAAGCCTTCTGAACAGGCTTGAAAATAAGTTTACTGAAAAAGTTTGGGCGTTTAATTTATCGCGTGTCGCTTTGTATCCAACGCATGTTCCAGAGCGTCAGTGTCTACTTTGCGGAAGATCGAATAGACTGCGGAATTATGGCTCTTCCCGGCGGTCTTTCGTAGTGGCCATTCCCGCCGAGATTGTAATCGACATCGAGCTCACGGAGCTACCCATCGGCTCTGCGGTGAGCGATTCTGGCGAGTTGGCCATTTTATCAGAGGCTGGCGGAACGCCGCGGGCTGCGACCATGCGGTAGGGAGTCAAGACCTGTCAAGATATGCCGAAGAGGTGAAAATTGCGGCTGCCGGGGGAGGTTCTAGCCGGTAAAAGGCTTGAAAATCAGGGACTACGGTGGGATTTTTGCCAAAAGACTAGTCGAACGGGCTCTATTGATCTAGGATTCACTCACCGGTTCGGAGAAGGATCCTATCGGCTCCAAGGAGCCGTGCGAAAACCAATAGCCATGGTAGCCAATGGCGATAAGTTGGGGATGCCACGGACGGGTCAAATTGGATTGGGATCTTAAGAGATTGATTGATGGCGGCGGTTTTTCCAGTAAACGATTTGACAGGTAGGCGGAAGCCTGTGTCTTTATCTTCTGATAAAAGAATCACTGGCGCAACGATCGCATTTCTAGCGAAGTTGTTGAGTGGCTTCACGGTCCGCTGGATCAATTGTCAGCCTGATACCTGCCAAAGGGTCTACTTCGCCAATCACACCAGTCACTTGGATGCGGTGGTATTGTGGTCGGCTTTGCCTAGGGAAATTCGAGCGCTTACTCGACCAGTTGCGGCGAAAGATTATTGGGGTAAGACTGCGTGGCGTCGCTACTTAGCTAGTTCATTTAATGCGATGCTGATCGATCGACATGAAATAAAAGTCCACCAAAGCCCTGTCGATACCATGCTAAAAGAGATTGGGGATATTTATTCTTTAATTGTGTTTCCCGAAGGTGGACGCAATAGTGACGGAGACATGGGAGAATTCAAAAGTGGCTTGTACTACTTAGCCAAGAAACGCCCTGACTTAGAACTTGTCCCTGTTTACATGGATAATCTGAATCGCGTACTTCCGAGAGGTGAATTTCTGCCCGTTCCATTGCTGAGTTGCATCACGATTGGTAGCCCCATTTATCTGGAGGCGGGGGAGTCGAAGTCGGAATTCTTAAAACGGGCCAGAGAATGCGTTCGAAAGCTGAAGGACAGTTGATAGATTCTCTGATTTAGGGTCCAATGCCTCTCTCGTTTGCAGGGGTGTTTGTAGGGACCGCTTGTTCAGTAGTTGGTTTCGACGTACAGGATCGACTCTTAGGATTTGGGGCAGGTACGATTCATGGATCACTTTGTTTTTTTACTTGCGCAGGCGAAGCAAGCGCTGCCTGCTGAGAAAACTGAGGGATCTGGGTTTGCTGCTTCCTTCCCAAACGTCAGCGACGAAGTTTCTGAAGTGGTTCAAGCGGTGTGGTTGAATTTACCAACCAACATTTTGTTGGGAGTCGTTTTGGCGACTCTTGCCATCGCAACCGCGGTTAGTCAGTGGCTACAACGCAAGCCGCCCTCCAACATCAATCCCGCCATGATTCGTCGCTTCGATTTGAGAGTGCGAGCGTGGTGGTTAATGTGTGCCATATTGGTGTTTGGTTTACTGCTGCATCGCATAGGCACCGTCGTTTTATTTGGATTGGCATCTTTTTGGGCGCTGAGAGAATTTATCACGATGACACCGACGCGTCGCGGTGATCATCGCGCACTGTTTTGGGCCTTGGTGATTTTTACCCCTTTGCAATATGTGTTGATCGGATTGGGACGCACCACTTGGAACTGGCACGATGGCCAAGCGGTTGATTTCTATTCGATCTACAGCATTATGATTCCCGTTTACGCATCGTTATTCGTTCCTGCACGTATTGCCATCGCCGGGGACCCTAAAAAGTTTTTAGAACGTTCGGCTCAGATACAATTAGGTCTTTTGATTTGTGTCTACGCCTTGAGTCATGCTCCAGCCTTGCTGGATTTGAGATTGTTTCGCAGCGATGGAACTCGATGGAACGGAAGCAATGCAGGTCTCTTATTTTTCTTTGTGTTGATCTGCCAACTCTCGGAAGTATTTTTCTGGGTGAGTGGTCAATTGATCGGTCGAACGGTCATTGCCAAAGATATTTCGACCAGCCGAACCTGGGAAGGCTTGTTTGGCGGGGTACTGGCGACTGGATTGGTTGGAATGTGGTTGTGGTGGGTAACTCCTTTCGAAATCTGGGAGGCGGCCAGTCTCTCCATGGTCGTAGCTGTCATGGGGTTCTTAGGCTCGATGACCATGAGCGCGATTAAACGCGATCGCGGGGTAACAGATTATGGTAGTTTGGTTCTTGGGCATGCGGGTGTATTGGATCGAATTGATACCCTCTGTTTTGCCGCCCCAATTTTCTACCATCTCACCCGATTTTTCTTTTCGCGGTAGGGCCCATGATGCGTCTGGTTGATACCCATGCACATCTCTGTGATGAGCAATTTTCTGGAGTGGAAGGGGAGATCTTAGACCGCGCTAGAAAGGTTGGCGTCGAAGCGATCTTGAATATCGGCACTACGAGAAAATCGAGCGAATTAGTTTTAGAAGCCGCCTTCCAGCACGGTCAGCTGAAGGGGGCTGTGGGGATTCATCCGAATTATTGCCATCAGGCACAACCGGATGACTGGGAACGCATCGAGCAGTTGGCGCAGAATCCGCTGGTAGCAGCCATTGGAGAAACAGGTCTAGACAAATACTGGCAGGATTGTCCATGGGAGATCCAGCTAGAGTATTTCGAACGCCACATGCAATTGGCGCAGAGAGTTGCCTTACCAATTATCGTGCACATGCGCGAATGCGATCAGGAGATGGTTGAGGTACTGCAGCGACTCGTTCCCAAGTACGGTATTTCCGGAGTAATGCATTCGTTTACCAGCACTTGGGATGTCTGTAAGGCATGTTTGGACTTAGGTTTCTATATCAGTTTCGCGGGTCAATTAACCTACAAAAAATCAGGTGAATTGCGGCAACTTGCAGCCAAAGTTCCAGCGGATCGAGTTCTTGTGGAAACCGATGCGCCATACCTTTCGCCAGAACCTTGGCGATCCGTAAGGCCGAATGAACCGGGACGCATTATTCACACACTTGAGGTTTTGGCCGATAACAGGCTTACCTCGCGGGAAGAAATGGGAATCTGCACGACAGAAAATGCTTACCGACTTTTTCCACGCTTGGCCACCGTCAGCTAAAAATAGGTTTGGCGAAATCGTTAATGTGTTATCCTGTGAAAGTGCTTCGCCCCGAAAAATCAAAGCTTTGGTCAACAGTAAGTGTATTGGTATTTTGAGGCTTACGTGGCCAAGGTTGTGAGCCTCACCAGTACGTTGGCTTGCAGTAGCTATACAATGGACAGGGCGAATAGCAGGCTCAACTTCTCGGTGTCTAACTGTTGTTGCAAAAACATCTTTAAAAGGGATCTATCGGATGGTTCGAACGGCTAGCACGATGTTGCCACTAGGAACAAAGGCTCCCACTTTCTCTTTGGCTGATACGCTCAAGGGGCAGGAGGGGAAAATCGTGACCTTGGAGCAGTTCCTCGGTAAACCTTTACTGATTGTCTTCATGTGCAATCACTGCCCCTATGTGAAGCATGTGGCGCCGGAATTGGCTCGCATCGGTCGCGAGTATCAGGCCAAGGGGGTCGCGATGGTTGGTATCAGTTCAAATGATGTGAACGCTTATCCAGATGATGGCCCCGAGAAGATGACTATCGAAGCCGAGGCACAAGGCTATACATTCCCTTATTTGTTCGATAAAACTCAAGCGGTTGCGCGAGCTTATCGAGCTGCCTGCACACCAGATATTTTTCTCTTTACCAGCCAACATCAGCTTGTCTATCGAGGCCAACTAGACGACAGCCGCCCGAAAAATGGTCTCCCTTTGACCGGCAGTGATTTACGAGCGGCCTTAGACGCTGTTTTGGCAGGAAAGCCAGTCGCTGAGCTTCAGAAACCGAGCATCGGTTGCAACATCAAATGGGCCGCTGGAGACGAACCGGAATACTTTGATCCAGTCGGTGTAAGTGGCTGATCCGCTCAGACAAGCAGGGGGGATTGTGGAATACGGCCAATAGGCATTGTTAACGATGAAACAAAAAGACGGTACATAGATATACTCACAATTATGCCCCTGTTGGCCGAAGTTTGGAC
>JAUMAI010000178.1:0-2525 GCA_032116775.1 Pirellula sp.
CTTGCCCCTGAGCGTCATGGCCTCAAATTGCTAGCGCCAGTAGGAACACTGGGCTGGATCGAGGATCAGCTCAATGATGAAAAACCGCTTCTAATTGTTGCGGAAGATGGTCTCAATGCAATTCAGGCACAAATTGCCAACCAAGGTGGCGCGAGAGCATTGCCACAGGAAATGCTGGCAGAGATTGCAAAAAATACCCACCAAATTTTTGCTCTTACAGATACAAAGCGTTTCAAGTCTGTGGTCTCGAGGCTAAGGTCAGAAGCGAGGTTACAGGAAGAAGAGTCTGGCGCGAACAGCCTCTACTTGACACTTGGAAGTGTGAAGTGGGCGCCGAATTATGGTAGTCGCGAGTACGAGTCGCCAATTTTTCTGGTTCCGATTCGCATCAATAAGCTCCGCGGCATTAATGCGGCAGTTATCGAGATGGATTCAACACAAACCAGCAGCATCAACTATTGCCTGATTGAAGCTCTTCGCCTTCGCGAACAACTCACGTTGCAGTGGTTCAGCGACGACATGAGTGACGATCTAGGTCTCAATGTCGAGGCCGGTTTGGAAGCATTAAGAAAAGAATTTCGAGAAAAGGGACTTGACGTCCGCGGATTTAGCGTAGATCAAAACTCATCAATTGCTTTGTTGGATTTCGAGAAGTTCCGATTGTGGAAAGACTTGACGGATCACTGGAAAGACTTCATGAAAAGTCCAGTAGTTAAGCATCTCGTCGAAACTCCACGCGAAGTTTATAAAGATCCAGCGGCCGAGCAATTTGCTGCACTCAACATCAACGACTCATCTACTATTTGCGCTCAACCTGCTGACGGCTCGCAGATTCGAGCAATCGAGCGCGCACTCGTTGGGTCATCGTTTGTATTACAGGGTCCGCCAGGTAGCGGTAAGAGTCAAACAATTACAAACTTGCTGGCAAATGCGATGCACCGAGGAAAAAAAGTTTTATTCGTCGCCGAAAAACAAGCAGCACTCCAGGAAGTACAAGAGCGACTCGAGGCTGTAAAGCTTGGGCCATACTGTCTGGTTCTGCACGACAGCGGTACTAAACCTGAGCAGCTTCGCAAGCAGTTGCGTGATGCTCTTGATCAAAATCCAAAGATTGAAGAGAAGACTCACAGAACCTTCGAACAAAAGTTTGAGGCTGCAGCACATCAGCTTGATGAGTATCGAAAGCACGTATACGCACCTAATAAGGCGGGCTTTAGTTTTGCTCGGGCTTACTATCGTCTCGGTGAATTGGGGGAAGGTCCGATTGCTGACGTGCCCCGTTCGATTCTTGAACTAGATACAGATGTCGTCGGTGACCTTCAAAGAAATTTACTTGAAATTGATGACGTTTGTCGACCGGCTCGGGTTCGAATCAATCATCCGTGGTTGCTGGTTGGTGACGTTTCTTTTGAGTCGCTTGACCGCGGCGCACTAGGTGCTGAGATCAATAATGCGCTTTCTGTTTGTGGAACTTTAGCTTCGGCAGCAAGTGGTGAGTTTGCGAACGCTCTCTCAAACGTATTGGCCCTGTCAGATTTGACAGTCCTCGGAAATGTGCTTGAGCTAAAAGAGATTGGACACATGCCGGCCCAAACAGAGTGGCAGGCCATTTCTGCGAATTCTTGGAAATCAACGGTAGAAACTTTGTTAACGGAGTATGCGTCAGTGCTCGAGTCAGTGTCCCAAGACATATCGGGCAAGGAGTTGATACTGCACCGCAAAGATCTCGATGCTGTAGTTCCTCAGATTGCCGAGGCTGCGAAGTCATTTGCGCTTGGCAGAAAGAAAAGGGTCCGCGAAGTCCTCGGACCATTTTCTGAAATCGTTGATGTCGATTCAATAGAGCCAGAGCAGATAGTTGCACGAGTGACTCGTGTAGCGAAGTCGGCAAAACGTGCTCAAGAGATAACGAGCGCGTTGGAAAACCTAAAGGGCTTGAGTTCGCTGTTGGCGGTGCCACCAGTTTCTCAGACAGAGATCTCAACAATTCGATCGCGCGCGGCCATATTGGTGGAGATCGCCGCAGGTCTGAGCGCGATCGATGAACGTGGCGTATCGTTACGCGCGTTGGTATCAAGCATCGAAATGCCAATACCTGGAATATCGACAACGATTCGCTCGGCGTGCGTTGCACTTGGGCAATTGTTCACGCGACTTGGCGCAAATGAAGAATCTCTACGTCGTTGGAGCAACGGTCTTGGAATTGTGCGGTCAACTCACGAGCGAAGTCGCGAGACATGGGACGAAGCTGTTCGATCTGGAACCTATCTTTCGCTTCAGCGTTGGATTCTTCTGATGTCTCATCTAAAACCGTATCGATCGGTTGGGTTGGCCAAATTGTGCGAAACCATAGAAGATGGAACGCTTATTGCTGACGAATCTGCCGCAGCGTTTGAACGTGGACTTTTAATCACAACTCTGCAGGTGCGTGCTGAAGAGACAAACCTTGATGTTTTCAATAGTGTTGCGCACAATTCAAAAGTCGCAAACTTTATTAAATTGTTAAACGAGCGTAGAGAAAATGC
>JAUMAI010000179.1:0-3792 GCA_032116775.1 Pirellula sp.
ATCCTGGATTAAGAAGTGTGGTAACTCCCTTTTCCTTGATGGGTTTACTTTCTTGCAATAGCATTTATTCAGTTAGGGTTTTCGGATAGGTTCTAAGTATCTTCATAACCTTTAGACTCCAGACGATCTCTCTTCTGTTCGCTAGCCTAATGTGTACAGCACTAGCGTTGAGATTGAATGAGTTTCTCTCGACAAGTGCGAAATGCGCAGAAAAAAAACGGGAGCTTTTCAGACTCCCGTTTCAATCTTCTTAACAAGGTAGCGATAAACGCCACTGGCGGTTTACAGGATCTTCTTGAGGTTTTCTGAACCAGGCTTTGGAATGAAGTAGCGCATGTTAGCGTCTGGCTTCAATGGTGGTTCATCAGCCAAAGAACGCATCGAATCAACGTCCGCCAGTGATAGCTTGCTGTTGAGACATTCATCCCAAGATAACTTCTTGCCGCTGTAGGTAGCCATTCGACCCATGATGGCGGTCAGTGTTGAGTAAGCACCGTAATCACCTTCGTTTGGTCGCTCACCCTTTCTGATAGCTGCGAAGAGGTCATGATGCTCTTCCTGCCAGCCATCTTGGCGACCGTCATGCTTCCAAACAACATTATTTTTATTGTCGTAGATGGTCGCACCGCTGATATCGCACCAGCCATTGGTACCATGTGCAAATTCAGAAACAGCACTCCAAGTCTCTGGAACGTGTCGGCACTGGCTCAGCAATTTAGCTCCACCTTCGTAGGTAAATTCCACGAAGTGATGGTCGTAAATCTGCCCGAAATCGACTCCATCTCGGACCTGTCTTCCTCCTTGGCCCTGAGCTTCCTTGGGATAGCCCTTCATCACCCAGTTAATGACGTCCAAGTTATGGATATGCTGTTCAACAATGTGATCGCCGCAAATCCAGTTGAAGTAATACCAGTTCTGAATTTGATACTCCAGCTCTGTCCACTTTGGATCACGAGCTTTTACCCATACCCCATCGTTATTCCAATAAGCGCGAGCCAACAGGATGTCACCAATCGCGCCTTCATGTAATTTGGCAATGGTTTGCTTGTACGAGTTTTCATGATGTCGCTGCAAACCAACTGCTACCGCTAAGTTCTTCTTCTTGGCGATTTCATTGGCAGCCAAGACACGACGTACACCAGGGCCATCCGTCGCGACAGGCTTTTCCATGAAGACGTGCTTACCTGCTTCGACTGCAGCTTCAAACTGTAGCGGGCGAAAACCAGGAGGCGTTGCCAAAATCACGATATCGCAATCGCTTGCCATAACGCCTTTGTAGCCATCAAGGCCCACAAAACGACGCTCGTCACTTACGTCAACTTTGTCGTTATGCTTTCCCTTGATCGCTCTTAATGACTGTTGCAAACGGCTTTCAAAAGTATCCGCCATCGCAACTAATTTGATCGCACCTTCTGTGTTTAATGCTTGGATGGCAGCACCGGTCCCACGACCTCCACATCCCACCATACCAACCTTGATGACATCACTACCAAATGCATGAGCCGCTCGTGCAATCGGGAGAGTGTTCATGACTGCGGTTCCAGCCATAGCGCCACCGGCAACCAACAACGATGAACTCTTCAGGAATCCGCGACGACTTTCATTCGTCGCAGCACCATTGGTCTCTGCTTTATTCTCTACCGTGTTTTCCTGACTCATCCGACACCCCGTGCAAAAAAACTTCAAAGCTGAACAAAAATGTAATAGACATCAATCGCGATGTTATGCTCCGACTCGTTCCATTATCCGCCAGAATCTCGCTTGTTGATAGCCTCTAAGGGCTAAAGAAGAAAATGGGGGAGGGATGAGGCCAGAACGAAATCCGACGCGTGGGACATTTGTCGCCCGTTAGCTGGTAGTTAACGGCCAACTGTCAACCAAAATAGTACCCTACTTATAGAGGAGTTGCAAGATCTGGAAAAAGACCGCAACTGAGCCATAACGTTGTGGCTGCGCAGATCAGATGGAGGCACAGCGGTCGAAAAAGTCGCGACTGCCTACTCCCTGCGTGCTAAATGCTAGAAAGGCAAGGTTCGCATCCATGCCAACCTTGCCTTTTCTGCATAACAGTCATCCGTGACTGCTAACAAAACTACTTTCGTAGCTTGTATGCCTACTTAGAACCAAATTTCTACGCCGAACGATCCACCATGTAGGAAAAGTTCGTCATTGGCAAAGAACTGTGTTCCCATCGCTGGGTTCACATTGGTAATCGGTTGGTCGACTGCCAAGGCGACTCCGTCGATATACCAAAATTCATAGCCAACAGTTAGATGAACGCTTCGGTAGAGACGGTAGCGAGCCTGCACACCGTATTCCAAGAATCCAGCCAGTGCTTCGTCGTCGTTACCGTCGTCAATAATGGTCGCACCGTTGCTGATTAACGTCGTGTTGCCGTCGAAGAAATTGGCCGCAAAACCAATTCTACCCCGTTGGCCAACCATCAACCGTTGACTCAGGGGATACATCCAGTCACCACCGACATGCAGTCCCATCAAGAAGTTGTCTGTTTGCTGAAATAGAACTCCGTCGCCACCACCATTTCCTTCGGAGTAGAAACTCAGATCCTCTTCGAAGTCGATAAAACGAACGCCATAAATCATACTGAAGACGTCCCAAGCCCAAGTCTTGCGATTCAGTTCGAAGCTTTGTATCTCCGAACGATACACTTGGCTATGTAACGAGGCGTCATTGAACGGATCTAACACAGAGGCAGCTATGCCACCAGAAGTGAACAATGCACTTGCATCGGGTGGAACTGTTACACCAAGAGTTCCAGCGGTCGTCCATTCGTATGGTGTTACATAGACGAACTCCCATCCATCGCTACAAGTGGTCTTTTCTCCAACAGAGAATCGCAAGCCGGACTCGTAATCAAAACCACCGAGGCGGAATTGACGTGACAAGGAAAAGTCATCCTCCCCTTCACGCATCAACCAGAGTGTCTCAACGGTTCCGTAATAACCCATGCGGCAATTTTCTTCGCAGAGGTTGCAGCCGAGAGGGCTTAGTGGTGTTTGCCCGCCATGATGATGGCCCAGATGACCACCGTGTCCTAAACCGGCATGATGACCTTGGATTACGTTGGGGTCGCTAACGATGGAGTTTCCGTTGGTAAAGTAATGCCCCTGCACTCCTTCGCCCGCTACTACCATCGGTTGCGGAGGCGCTACTGGCTTTGGAAGTCCGGGAGCGATCAATTGCTCTCCAGGTTGTAGCCCCTGCTCGAGCTGCGCTCTCATTTGCAGACCAGGTGGTTGCAATGGTGTCTGAGCATTTGCATCTCCACCTACCAGCGAGATTTGATCACTTAGCCTTTGTTCCTGGCCGGCGAGTGGTGTTGCAGACATCCAACCCAATCCGAGCATGAGCACGCAGCGGAAGGTAACCTGCTGGCACTTGGCGGTCTTGAGGAAAAACTTTTTAGACATGTTCGCCCCCGGAACTTTCTAACGTACAGAAACTTTATCTTTGACTGGTACCAAACAGAGCTTACGGACCAACTGCAGCACTTCTTTTGCTTGTCGCTCGGATTCTGCTTCGCCACGAATTTCGATGCAACGATCGCCAGGCTCTGCTCGTAGCGTTGTACCTGGGTAAAGTGCTGTTAATCTCTCATTGAGCTGCTCAATTTCCAAAGCGAATGGCTTCGCCTCGGCTAGGACTTCACCGACCTGAATTTCGGCCGTTTCGACCTTTGATTTGCCATCTGGCTGTTTAATCCAAAGTCTCGCCCTCGTTACGCCAACCTTACCTGGCAAGAAAGCTACTTCGCCATCAGCGGTTACGAGC
>JAUMAI010000179.1:3802-21806 GCA_032116775.1 Pirellula sp.
TTCGCATCGTAGTTAAAGCAATAGTGCCGACCTGAATCGTCCTGTCCGCTGGCTTGTCGTACTTCTTCGGCTCGATTCTTGCCGCGGCTAGCTTGAACGTTTCGGACTTAGGATCAGCAGCTACGGTGACTAGAGGCTTGCTGTCAGCAGGACCACCTACCATCGGCTGCGACGCTACATTCATAGCTGGAGTAGCAACTTTAGTTTCTAAGGTACCAGGAGTTAGTGCTGTTCCCTTGGATGCTGACTCTTTCGATACAACGACATCCTGTTCAGGTTTCTTTACCGCTGACGGCACGGGTGGCGGTGGCAAAGGAATCGCAGAGAGTTTTGGCTCTTCGACGACTGTTATGCTCGATGATGTTGGTGGTATCGTTGGAATTTTATTGATCGCTGCCTCTTTCGGCTGACTAGCAATCATGTTCGGCGGTAGAGCGGATACTTTCGAATCGATCTTCTTTGGTGCCGCAGAACCTTGATTGGGTTCTATCGCTGGCGGCATCGATGCAGTGGACTGCGAAGAGATGTCCGAAGAATCGGTGCTAGGGAATTTTGGCAACTCCACTGGCGAAATAAGTTCACCAGCACCCTTCGAGGCTAATGGCGATGACTGGTTTGCCACAGATTGCTTAGCGACGTCACCGGTCGTTGGCTCGCCAGAAGGAGGTAACTTTTTGGCATCGACAGCTTCGGAATTTTTTTCGCTACCTGGAGCAGTAGTTGCGACGTTTTCAACAGGCTTCGACTTCACTGTATCGAGCACAAGCACCTTCGGGCGAATGATCACCGCCTCAGGATGCGAAACGCTCACCTTCGGTTGGCTGGGAGTTACACCTTCAGCAGAAATCGTTAGCGGTTTAATAGGAGTTGCTTTTACGATTTCTGGTTTAGGCAATTCACTCTGCGAAGCGCCGGGAACTTCCTTGCGTTCCTGCGAGAAAGCATCAACCTTTCCACCAGCGACCTTTTTCGGTTCAGGCAAAGCTACAGGGCTAACCTTCTCTGGCGATCCGCTGGTTCCGGTTGCAATACGGTTTTCGGGAGAAGAATTCGGCAAAGAGGTCGCTGAATTGGATTTCCCAACACTCGCAGAACTAGGAGCCTTGGCCGTGTTAGCCAGTACCGAGGAGTTTGTACTCTCAAGCTGTGGACTTATGGCTTGTGGCTTTGTAGGGGGCGGAAGCGGTGCGGGTGTATCTTTGAAACTCAGCCGTGCCGAAGATTCACTCGCATTGCTTGTTGCTACCGGCTCTTTATCGCTCAGGTGAAACGAGCTTCTTTCCGACTGCGGAGCTGTCGAGCTTTTCTCACTGGCAACGTCTGATGGACCTGATTTACCAGCAATATCTTGGCCAGGCACAGTTGCAGGACTGACCAGCTTTGGCTTCTCAGCGGCACCACCAAATTTTATGGTGACACTTTTGCCTTCGTCAGCCGACTTGTCACTCTCTTTGGCAGCACGCGCCGCTGCTGGCAGAGTTGCCAATGCCTGGGGTGCCTTCTCTTCGGCAGACTTCACCGAAGGATTACTGCTTGTCATCGCAGCTTTTGGTTGCGAGGAAACTGCTGGTGGGAGATTTGCTAATAGCGACGAATTCAGCTCGCTTTCTTTAGCAGCAGTGACGTCTGAGTTTGTTTTCTTCTCTTCGCTTTTCTGCGGTAGCTTGGGTAAGCTCGTAGCTGGGGGAGCAGCTACACTTTTGCTGTTAGGACTGGTGCTGTTAGGACTGGTGCTGCTCGGGTTAGCACTTGGAAACAAAGGCAGCGGTGCTGAACTCGCTGGGACAGCCGGCGTTGGTTGTTTTGTATCTTTCGCTAACGCTGGTGTGCTTGCGTTAGGTGATTTGGCTGCCGCAGTTTGAGAATCTACTTTCGATTTTGAGGCATCAACTGTAGATGGCTTTGATGGTGTCGGAAAGTTCGGTAACACGACTTTCGGAGCCGCTCCGCTACTCTCTTTTGTGTTCACTTCCTGCGCGGTCAAATTGGAGCCAAGCAGTGCAGTCGGTGCTGCGATACTTAACGACAACATCAGCTGCTGTAGCAACTGTCGTCGACGTGAGTTAACTGTTTTTCGGTTGGGCAACCGCATGCCCCGACTCCTTCGCAACTGAACCGCGATCGATGTGATTGGCTCTAACGAACCAACATCACGCAAGTACTTCCTCAAATCTCGAAACCGGCACCCGCTGTCGAATCCCACAGGGGCCCAAAACACTGCTCAGAACCATCGTCCTCATCAGAGGATCAGTCCAAGGACCCGAGAGTTTACGAACACTGCTTTGCCGCCGGTCTCCACCACTTCGAGGTCGTTCGCGAGACGCATAATGGGCGCAATACCGCGTCCTATTGATCTCGCCAATGCAACGTATCGGGATTCCGGTTATGCCGAGTTGAGCGAATCTGCCAGATCTACCAAACGTATCGTTTACTCTTGCCACGCCACCCCACCCAAAACACCCATTTCGAAGGGGCCCTTGGCAACTAGTAGGTTTGAACAGCCTTAGGACAGCCCATCCACCCCTCCGAAGGAAGGGCCCAGGAAAATCTTTTCAGGGGAGAATGATCGCTGAAATTCTGGGATTTCGGAGCTGCGATTGACGATTCGTAATTAGCTGGGATATATTTCGAGCTTGTCTGGTTTGAGCGATGTGCTTGAACCAACGATTATTTACGGTCTTTGTTATTTGGAACGTGCTTAGAGCCGAAGGACCCACAACTCAGGGGTTCTGTAGCGTCGGTTGGAGTTGGTCTAAGGATGATCCGACTCAGCCGATTACAAGCTATTGGCTGCTGTTCCTAGGAGAAGTTGAGCTATGTCGAGTGAAATCGTGAAGCAGCTGGTCGAGGCTGGTGCCCATTTTGGCCACCGCGTCAGCCGCTGGAATCCCAAAATGGCACCGTATATCTACGGTCGCAAAAACCTCATCCACATCATCGATATCCGCGAAACTTTACGCGGATTGCTACGTGCCAAGAAGTACCTAAGCCAAGTGGCAGCTGGTGGAAGTTTGGTTCTTTTCGTCGGCACGAAGAAACAAGCTTCGGACATCGTACAGCGCGAAGCATCTCGTTGCGGTATGCCATTCGTCAGCGAACGATGGTTGGGTGGTGCACTGACAAACTTCCGCACCATTCGCAGCCGTTTGACCCGCTTGGAAGAACTGGAGTCTTTGATTCATGGCGACGACCTGAAAACCTACTCCAAGAAGATGCAGTCGGCACTCAATCGTGAGTACCGAAAGATTTATCGAAACCTTAACGGTTTGCGAACGCTAAACCGTTTGCCAGAATGCTTGGTCATCATTGATCCAAACAAAGAGAAGAATGCTGTCAAGGAAGCGAAGCGACTTGGTATTACAACGGTCGCATTGATCGATACGGATTGCAATCCTGATTCGATCGATTTGCCAATTCCAGGCAACGATGATGGTATTCGCTCCATCGACTTGATCGTTTCACAACTGGCTGATGCTGTATTGGCTGGTCGTGCAACGAATCCTGAATTGCAAAAACAAGCTGGTGGCGATGCCGCTTCAGCTAAGGCTGCCGCACTCGCTGCAGCAGAAGCTGAGAAAAGCTAATCAAGCATTCGCAGCTTACCAACAGTAAACGGTTCGCCCGTCTACCTATCGGTGGCGGGCGTCTATCGTTTACGGAGTGGACGCTTCTTTACCCTATACCCCGCTAACCAACCGTATTTAGTCTAAGAGGAGAGAGAATTCCCATGGCAGAAATCAGCGCTGCACAGGTTAAGGCATTCCGCGAGAGAACCGGTTTGCCATTGATGGATTGCAAGCAGGCGTTAAACGAAGCAGAAGGGAATGAAGAGAAGGCCATTGAAATCTTGCGCAAGCGAGGCGAAAAGCTTGGTGAAAAGCGAGCTGATCGAGAGACCGCTTTCGGTCGTTTTGGGCTGTGCGTTTCCGCAACAGGCTCCTCCGGCGCCATCGTAGAACTGAAGTGCGAAAGCGCTCCAGTGACACAAAACGTCGAGTTCATTCAGTTGGCTACCGATTTAGCCCAAGTCCTAGCAAATAACGACGTACAAACCTCTGAGCAACTGTTAGCTTTGAAGTCACCCAGTCAGCCTGGTGTTTGTTTAGCAGATCAGTTAGCTGACATGTTCAATCGAATTCGTGAGAAGTTCGAAGTTGGACGTATGCATCGCTTCACAGGAGCGACTGGTGGTTACTCACACCAGAGCGGCACCGTTGCTGGAGTATTGCTGTCGATCGAAGGCGGTAATGATGAAGCAGCCAAAAATGTTGCCATGCACATTGCGGCTATGCGACCACTATCGCTGAGCAAAGATGATCTCGATACAGCATTGGTTGCCAGAGAGCGAGAGTTGCTCAAGGCGGCCGCATTGGCTGAAGGCAAGCCAGAGAGCATCGTCGACAAAATGGTCGAAGGTCGCTTGAAAAACTTTTATGCGGAACGTGTTCTTCTAGAACAACCTTTCGTCAAAGACGACAAGCAAAGTGTCGGTCAGTATGCCAAGAGCGAAGGAATGACGATTAAGGCTTTCGTACATTACGTTCTTGGTCAAGCAAGCTAATATGGCTTGCCAACAGATGAGATAAAATCGTATCTCGCATACGCTGATGATTCACAGAACCCCGCGTCTGTTCTTTACATGAATAGCCGCGGGGATTTGTCTGCCTAGACTACGACTGAACTTTAATTCCATCGAGATAGATATCATGCCTGGAACGGATAACAGCTCTTCATCCCCAACCTATCGACGAGTTATTTTGAAGCTGAGCGGTGAAAGTTTGGCTCATGCTGGTGAACGCGGAATCAGCATGGATGAAGTCAACGCGATTGCCTCGCAAATTAAAAACGCTCACGAGCTTGGCTGCCAAGTAGCCGTGGTTGTTGGCGGTGGCAATATTTTGCGTGGTGCCCAATTTAAAGGTAATGGAGGTCCATCCATTCACGAAGCAACGGCCCACTACATGGGTATGCTGGCCACGGTAATCAATGCATTGTCGCTGCAAGATCCGTTGGAAATGATCGGCGTTCAAACTCGAGTTATGTCGGCTGTAAAGATGGATGGTGTCTGCGAACCTTTTATCCGTCGCCGAGCGATACGTCATTTAGAAAAAGGTAGAGTCGTTATCCTGGCCGGTGGGACAGGTAACCCCTTCGTAACGACCGACACTGCTGCAGCGCAGCGAGCACTTGAGTTAGAGGCCGATATTGTTTTAAAGGCGACCCGTGTGGATGGGGTATACAGCGATGACCCCGAGAAAAACCCACATGCGGTTCTTTATCGCGAGCTGGATTACGATGTAGTCATCGAGAAAGCGCTCCGCGTTATGGATGGCACAGCGATCGCCTTGTGTCGGGAGCATAAAATGCCGGTACTTGTCTTCAACTTTAAAAAGGATGGCAACATTGTCCGAGCTGTCAGCGGCCAAAAGGTTGGTACCAGGATCGGTCCCCGCCTGAAACCGGGCGAGCCACTATTAACCTTGGCTTAGTACGGTACTTACATACTATTTATCCAACGGTAGTCCCCTCGAACATAGACTCAACTGTAGAATAGCGTTCTGGTAACTCCAAGATTTCTACTGATCCATGAAGGAACCACGACAATGACAACGGAAGACATTCTGCTCGACGCAGAAGACAGAATGGAAAAAGCTATTTCCATCCTTAAGCACAATCTAGCCGGTATTCGAACTGGACGAGCAAACCCAGGTTTGGTCGATTCGGTGCGAGTCGAGGTTTATGGTTCCCAAACGCCACTTAAGCAACTTGCCAGCGTCGGCGCTCCCGAGCCTCAGCAATTGGTGATTCGTCCTTTTGATCCAAGTATCATCAAAGAGATTGAAAAAGCGATTGTTGCCAGCGACTTAGGGTTGAATCCGCAAAGCGATGGAAGGCTTATTCGCTTGAACGTTCCTCCACTGAGCACCGAAGTCCGCAAGAAGATGGTGGCTCGCATCAAAGAACTATGCGAAGAATGCAAGGTCTCTGTGCGTAGCATTCGCCGAGATGCCAACAAAGCGGCGGACAATGCGGAGAAGGAAAAACTCTGTAGCGAAGATGATCGTGACAAAGCAAAGGAAGATATCCAGGAATTAACCAAGAAGTACGAAGCGGAAGCAACGGATTTAGCCAAGGCTCGAGAGAATGACGTGATGGAGCAGTCGTAATAACTCCTCGTTGATACCGTCGGTGCAGAGAAGCTAAAACGTGGCTGAGACTTCCCCTAATACGCTCGAGTTTTTCTGCCCAAAATGCAATCAGCAACTACGGGCCGCAAGCCGTTTAGCTGGCCAGCGGCTCGTATGTCCTAAATGCCAACAGACCGTTAAAGTTCCCAGCGTTTCGATGGGCAGTGGCGATCTAAGCGATGACAGAGATTGGCTTGATTTAGAGCCCGTTAGCGACGAAGGTCATCGTTCTCCACCAACTGCGAGCAAGTCCTCAGCAGGCGACTTACAACCTCGCCCATCACAATCTGTTGCGGATCACACGCAAGGCTCTCGTACTGCCGACGAACGCAAAGCGTCTCAGAACGATAACAACCCAAGTCCTGCCGCCGCAAACGAAGTAGCTGCCAACCATGCAGCCAATCAAACTCCCAAAAACCAGCGGCCTCCCAAGTCCGACGCGAAGTCTCCAAAGCTTACTGATTCAACCATTCATCCGGATGAACAGATTGTTGACGAAGAACTACCGTCACTTGCCCCCGAGGAGAATCGGAAAGGTTCTAGTTTCGCTAACGACCTGTTCGCTTCCATCAACTTGAATGACCTCGAACCTACCAAGCCAACCGGTAACTCATCCAAGCCCGAACCAAAATCAACAGATCAAACTCATTCGCGCCGGAAGGCTCCTGTTGAGGCTGTCACTGACACGCATGACGCAGAATATCGAATCCTCTGCCGAGTTTGTGGTACGCCTCAATATGTAACTCAACGCAAGACAGGGAAATCGATTCGCTGTCCAGATTGTCACAGTGAATTTGTTGTCCCACCTCCACCTAGCACTTGGGACCCCAAGGCAGCCAAGTCCAAAGCAGGTTCGGGAAAACATGTCAACGATGACCTTCGCGTCGCTGCGGCAGAGGAAACGGCAGGTCCAACACCTGAACCTCAACGCCTGGCAGCTCAGGAATACTTACGCAAGGCGGAAGAGGATTCTCTCGACAAACATCTGGATACGGTCTATGCAAACGGTGACTTCGATTCACAAGAGTTTTTCAGAAGAAATTTCTCTGTTTTCTCTGATCCCACTGTTTGGTTTCATGCGGTCCCTTTGGGTGTTGTCTCTGGACTAGCGTTCGCTGTCTATATTGGCATGGGCAAAAACGCGTTTGGAGTAACATTACCTGCACTAGCGCTCACAGCTCTAGGATTTATTTTGGGTGGCTTAGTGCTGTTTGCAGTTTTCATGTGCGGTTACGCGTTAGTCGATGCTGCTGCCAATCGTCGTAAACGGGTTCAGCATTGGCCTCTTTTCGAGGCAGGACTCGGCTTTTCGAATGGAGCCCCGGTGATTGCTGCATCACTACTCGCTATCGCACCCGGTACCGTTTTGGCATTGATCCTAAGCACCATTTCAGGTGGCGGGATACTCGGCCTGATCCCGCTTCTGCTTTCTTTTTGGGCGATCTTGCCCGTCATTCTGCTATCCATGCTCAACAACGAGAGTGCTACAAACCCATTCTCTCCCAAGGTCTTCGCTTCGATCAGCCAAGGCTCAGAAGAATGGGGAGCTTACTACCTCAAAACCGGTATCATTCTATTCTTTACTTTTGTGACGCTGGCTGCCGGTGCCACCAATATCACTTTCGCTGTTATAGCAGGCTGCCTTGTACCTCTAGCATTTTTCTATGTTTATTATCAACTAGGCTTGCTTGGTTCAGGCATCACGGACTGGCTGGATGTGCAGATTGGTGGCGACTTTGAAGCTCAAGACCAAGCCAGCGTCAAACCACCGACAGCACCAGGTTAATAACTGAAGATCTCTACGGCTAATTTAACTGATACCAATCACACTCGGAATTTTTGCAGCTTTACATCCAATGGTTACCACTCCTCAACCCGCACGATATGGATTTTCTCTCAGCCAACAAGCATTTGAGCGGGCCTGCCAACTCATGCCTGGCGGCGTCAACAGTCCTGCCCGCGCGTTCGGCGCCGTGGGTGGCCATCCCTTATTCATCCAGCGTGGAGAGGGGCCATTTTTATTCGATATCGATGGAAATCATTATCTCGACTACATCGGTAGTTGGGGGCCTATGATTCTTGGCCACTGTCATCCGGTCGTCCTGGACGCGATTCGCGAAGCAGCCGGTCAGGGAACCAGCTTTGGAGCTCCAACGGGTCGCGAGTCCGAACTTGCTCAACTCATCACCGAGGCGGTGCCCTCGATTGAAAAAGTACGCTTGGTCAACAGTGGTACCGAAGCAACCATGAGTGCTATTCGTTTAGCACGTGGAGCAACCGGTCGAGACAAAATTGTCAAATTCGCGGGCAATTATCACGGTCACGCCGATAGTCTTTTGGTCGCTGCCGGCAGCTCAGCAGCCAATCTTGGTGTTCCTGATTCGCCAGGTGTGACGGCTGGTACAAGTCGAGATACGATCGTACTCGATTACAACAACGCCTCAGCTGTCGAACGCTTATTTGATGAGATGGGTTCAGAGATTGCTGCAGTCATTCTCGAACCTGTCGTAGGCAACATGGGCCTCGTGTTACCTACCGATGACTTTCTGAAAGCCCTCCGCCATCGTACCGAAAAGCATGGCGCGGTTCTGATTTTCGATGAAGTGATGACTGGCTTTCGAGTCGCCTTTGGTGGCGCTCAATCACGCTTGGGAATAAAGCCGGACCTAACGACCATGGGTAAGATTGTGGGCGGGGGCTTACCACTGGGTGCCTATGGTGGAAGGCGTGACCTTATGGACAACGTCTTGCCCGCCGGAAAAGTCTTTCAGGCTGGAACCTTAAGCGGTAATCCACTTGCAACGGCAGCTGGCATCGCGACCTTAAAATTATTGCGAGATAACCCACCCTACGATTATCTAGAACAACAAGCTCAGCGTTTGGCGAGTGGGCTGAGCGAGGCCGCTAAGAACGCAGGTATCCCCCATCGCTTACAACGCATGGGTAGCATGATGACACTCTTCTTCGTTGATCACGATGTCACCGATTGGCCTTCTGCTGCGGCATCCAATCGTAAGCGATTCGCCGATTATTTCTGGGGGATGATTCGCCATGGTGTTTACATGCCATGCAGCCAATTTGAGGCGTTATTTTTTTCCGCCACACATACCCCGGAACATATCGACTACACCGTGGAGGCCGCACATAAGGTGCTTAGCAGCCTTTCAGCCTAATACGCATTCGATCAGCCTAAGACACAGTGCATAGCTTGCCTAACACGCTTAGCGTTGTGCCGCAAACGACGCCCCAGTTAAATAGACGATGGGGTCGTTAATGCGAGGCGCTTAGAATATGAAAAGGCACTTCAATATATAGCCGCAAGTAATTTTGCAACTTTATAAAACTAAGAGTTACTCAATCTTTCTCTTTCGTTCCACCCAGGGAAGCTGCTTGCTGTAGGCCTTTACACGCTTGGTAATAAATTGATCGACAGCTTTCGCGATATTCGGTTGGTTGTTTATGAGCTGTGCTTTTTCCAGACTTGTATTAGGCTCGGCTAACCAAAGATTACTCGCATCGAGATTCTTTTCGTCGTACGAGTGAGTCTTATCGAGCGTTTTCAACATCTTCGTAATAACACTGGATTGATCTGAGGTGGAGCCGGCGACTAGGAAGAAACTCAGATTTCGAAAGACAGGATTTTTCAGAGCACTATCCGCATTGAGCCCGCGCATCGACATGACCGGTGAAATCAAGATCAAGGACTTCACATCTTGCCCTTGCTTTAAACCTGGCAAGGCAGGAAAGCTCCAGTCGTTAACAGCCCATAATGTCCCGAACATTGCCCCCTCGCCAACACCAACAACCGATAACAACTCGATATTGAGTTGACCATCGTTGTGCTGTTGCATCAAAAAACCTTTGAGAGCTTCCATATCTTCAGCAACGATAAAACCAAAATCGTTACGTCCCATTTTCTCTAAGACAATTTTTCCATCTCGAGCGGCTGCGGCGTTGATACTCTTGCCATGACCACGCAAGTCGGGAACCAAAACTGCATAACCCATCAATTGCAATTCTTTGGCAAACTTGTAATACATTGCTCCTTGTTCATTCCATGGATGCAACAAAATAATTGGGGCGGCTTCCTTCTCCATGTTGCTGCCGAAGTACATCGCATTTAGCTGCAAGCCAGTTTTCTTCGTTACCAGTTGCACCGCTTCCGGCTCAGGAAGCTCCTTTTTGTTGGCCTTTGGCTTATCCTGTGCCCAAACACTCGAGGCCACCACAAGAAACAGCCAAAACATCCCTTGTTTTGGAAGGATCGCAGTGCGTTGAAGTCTTAAAAACACGCTCAGGCCTCCGAACAAAAAGGTAACCATTTACGTTTCGCGCTGAGGATAAAAGAGAAAGTCCCCAGCTTAGCGGTAAACGTTATAGATTTCTCACAATCGCCCAAAGTGAATTCTAGCACCCTAGCCCCCTGTTTTCCCGCATGACAGGGGTGATTTCAGGTTATTTCCTGAGTTCGGCGCCGTTACAGCTCCTTCCCAAGTCACGGTTAAAAAAACATCTCCCATCTTGGACGGGATGGTTCATTCCCTATAAACTATGGGGGGTGTTGAAGGACGCATTCTCCTTTTGCCTTCCCTCCCCGACAACTCTCTCTATAAAACTTAATGAGGAACGCTTCGCGTGACTATTGGTTCCATGCACTCCCAATCTAATCATCGCTCCCTGGAAGCTTATCACCTTTTCCGTTCCTTCTCTGCACGACCTGTCGTTAGAGCATTGATCGTAGCTTTCCTGGGTACTGCGCCAGCGTACGCCCAACGCGACTTAAAAGACATCCCAACACCAGATCCTAAGGCCGAATTGGCTGCCATGCTGGTCGATCCGAATTTGGAAGTCAACCTCTACGCCAGTGATCCGGCGATGAGCAAGCCGATCCACATGAACTTCGACGAGCAAGGTCGATTATGGGTCGCCACGAGTGAAGTTTATCCGCAAATACTACCAGGCGAGACAGCGAGCGATAAAGTTGTCATGCTGCAGGACAAAGATGGTGACGGAGTTGCCGAGACGTCTGTCGTGTTTGCTGATAACCTGCTCATACCTACCGGAATCCTGCCTGGTGACGGAGGTGTTTATATCGCCAACAGCACCGACTTGATTCACTTATCTGATACCGACGGAGATGGTAAAGCGGACAAACAAAAACTTGTTCTCAGTGGCTTTGGTACCGAAGACACGCACCACCTTCTTCATACGTTGCGTTGGGGTCCCGATGGTCGGATGTACCTAAACCAATCGATTTATATCCACAGCCATATTGAAACACCGTTCGGAGTTAAACGTCTCGATGGTGGCGGTATCTGGCGATATGAGCCGCGAACCGATGAACTAGAAGTTCTTTGCCGAGGACTAGTTAATCCTTGGGGGCACATCTTTGATTCGTACGGTCAATCCTTTGCGACCGATGGCGCTGGCAACGAAGGAATCAATTACGTTTTCCCAGAGTCTGTCTTTATGACTTCGCCTGGGGCAACGCGTTGGTTGTCCGGTTTGAATCCAGGCAGCCCTAAGCACTGCGGTCTGGAAATCATTTCAGGTGGTCACTTTCCTCCCGAATATCAGAATCGTTACATAACCAACGATTTCCGCTCACACCGAGTTTGCATGTTTGAAGTCACTCGTACCGATGAAGGCTATGTAAGTCTCCAGCACCCTGAAATCATTCGGTCTCAACACACTGCTTTTCGTCCCATCGACGTTAAGATGGGCCCCGACGGCGCACTGTATGTGGCTGACTGGTACAACCCAATCATTCAGCACGGCGAAGTCGATTTCCGCGATCCAAGACGCGATCGAAAACATGGTCGTATCTGGCGCATCACGGCCAAGGGACGCAAGACCCTACCAATTCGCAACTACCGAGATGCTTCGTCTGAAGAACTGATTCAGTGGCTTGAAGCCAACGAAGAATGGGTCCGACAATGGTCTCGCCAGGAGCTGAAGACTCGCCCTGCGGAACGGGTGATTGCCCTAACTCAAAATTGGATTGACAGCGCCGTTGATCCACAGCAAAAAGAAAATCGACTACGCGAAGCGATTTGGTTAGCCGTGGCAGTACAGAGCCCGCAGCCTCAGTGGGTCGATCAACTGCGCCGCAGTGCAGAACCACGTCAACGGTCGGCAGCCATTCGAGCCATCGGTTGGCATTACGAGAAATACCCAGACGCTTTAAAATGGCTTTCCGAAGCCATCACCGATAATGATTGGCAAGTGCGACTTGAAGGAGTGGCCGCACTGGATCGCATCGGCAACACCGCAGCCTTGGGACTCGCGATTCAAGCGGCTGATAAGCCAGTCAACAACTTTATTGACTTCGCTCTTTGGTCAACGCTGAATCGCCATGAATCTGCATGGTTACCAAGCGTTGCCGAGGCAAACAGTCCATTCAGGCAAGCCAATCGCTTGATCTTCGCCGCCTCAGCTGCCAAGGGAGGTCAGGCTCTCAACATCTTAGCCCAGGAATTGTTGGCCGGTAAATTAGAACCTGCCTATGAAGATCGGGCCTTCCAAGTATTGTGTGAACGAGCCGATCCGACGACTGTCGGCGAATTACTGAAATGGATTATCGGTAACCCGCTCAATAAGCCAATCGATTGGCAAATTGCTAAATTCCAGGTGCTTCGCCAAAAGAGCATCGAACGAAACTTTACACCCAACAACGCTGAGTCAAGCCTGACATCCCTTTTGGCAAAAGAGGGTGCTTCCAGTGGTAATCTAGTAATCGATCGACAAGCTGCTGAAATGATCGGTACCTGGAAACTCAACAACCTCTCTCCCACCTTGCAAAAGTGGGTGGATTCAACCAAAGCGAAACAATCATCGCCAGAAGAATTGCAGACCGCGATCGCCGCGATCTACGCGCTTGGTTCTCTCGATGCACCTCAAATGCGAGAATACTTGAATACTCTCGCTAACGATGCCAAAGCAGTGATGCCCATTCGTATTGCTTCTGCCCTGGCCATGGCCACCAAGGACATCAATCGCTCTGCCAATGTGATCGTAAAATTGATCTCCGAAACCAAGGAGGGAACTGCTGACCTGGCAGCCTTGGATGGTTTGCTTGGAAGACAAGGTGGGCCAGATGCATTAATGAAGGCTCTGACTAATGATGTCGCTTGGAGTGGCGATTCTGCTCGAGAAGTCATTCGACGGCTTCAAGCCAAAGCGATCAACAACCCCGAATTAGTCGCTCGCATTCAAGCGGTTGGGAAATTATCCGAGGCCGGTTGGGTATTCACTCCGGAATTGGTTAAGGAACTTACGGAACTAGCTCGTACGGAAGGCGATGCCAAAGCAGGCGAACTGATTTATCGGATCGCTGATATGCAATGCGTCCGCTGCCATGCCATCGGACCGGCTGGTGGCCAGATTGGGCCTAACCTCGTCAGCTTAGGCGGAAGCTCAGCGCCCGACTACATTATTGAGTCTCTTCTGGTACCAGACGCAAAACAAAAAGAAGGCTTTCAATCACTGGTAGTACAAACCGAGGATGGCGAGGTATTTACTGGCCTGCAGCGCACGCGGAATGAAGAGCAGATCGAACTGCTACTTGCTGATGGCAAAATTATCAACTTGGCAACCTCATCCATTGAGGCAGTCCGGGATGGCAAGTCAATTATGCCAGCAGGTCTAGTGGATCGACTCAATAAGAAACAACTCGTCGATTTGATTCGCTTTTTGACCGAACTGGGTAAAACTCCAGAGTTCTCAGTAAGCACTGACCCTCTGGTTCGCTCTTGGCAAGTGTTGCAGCATTCCCAAGAGGCACACGTGCTACTCAACAGAACTTCGGTAGATGCGGTTGCAACGAACGATGCCAGATTGAACTGGTCCGAAACCACCAGCTTGGTCAATGGCTCGCTTCCAACCGCCGGCTTACCAACGTTCAAACCACACCGTGACACTCCTGCAACCGCATATGTTCGCTTCGCAGTAGAAGTTCAAACTGCAGGTTTGGTTAATATCAAAGGTTCTGCTGACAAGGCTTTACCGATGTGGCTTGATGGACAGCCTAAACCATTTACGGCGTCGACCAACCTGGAGCTTGGCACTGGTATTCATTGGGTTGTTATTGGCCTTCCCAAGGATCTCGGACTCGAAACTCTGCAAGTACGGGTTACCAGCGCCAACAATAGCGGTACAGTGTTACGCTTATTATCAATTGCCGAGGCAAGCGGATTGCAAACCTCGAAATAGTTTTTGATTGTTTCGACCAATCCCAAGTAAGCAAGTAGGAACTCACCATGATGAAGGCTGAGATAAGGCGACTATATCTCGGCCTTCTGCTTTTCTCTGTGACCATTCCAGGTTGCGGCGGTTGTCAGCAAAAATCCGCTGCGCCGCAGTCTGATTCCACCGAGGAATCGGATTCGATTGTGATCATAAGCGATCCACAACCGTTGCCGTACGGGAACGAGATCAATCGAATGTTGGTCAAGCCCGGACATGTCGCTGAAATGCAGCAGGAATTTAAAATTGGCCAACGAGATATCAATGGCCGCATTGAAGGTCAGAGTGTTTCCAGCACCGGAGATCTATTGCCAGTTCCTGGCAGTCGCTGGAATATCAACTTCACTCGCGATGCTGCTTTACCCAATCGACAGACCAAGCGTTTCGATTTGCGATTCTTTATCAGCCCTACGCTGGATGAGGACGATGAAGACTTGGCAAATACCTCGAAAACACCTCGGTTACTCACGACTCTACTAGATCGAGAAACGGGTACGCCGGTCGTCTCCCCCAAACCAAGTCCCACAACTCCACTTCTCGCTCATCAATATTTCCTTGTCGTCCTCGCAGACAAAAAAGAAGATTATCAGTATTTGTCCAAGTCCGATATTGTCGCTTGGCAGTCGCTAGAAATTGAGGGTGAGCAGCAAGCCGCGTATCAATTAGTCTTATGCGATAAACAAGGTGATCGCTGGATGCTACCATCCACATTTTTTGGCTGGACATCAACTGCGTATTTAATATGGGACGATGTCGATCCCGACTCTCTCTCCTCGTCGCAGAAACAAGCTCTGATCGATTGGCTTCACTGGGGTGGCCAACTTATTGTCAGTGGGCCCAATAGTTGGACACGCCTACAAGGCTCATTTCTGGCCCCTTATCTTCCATTTACCAACGCTTCTAATGTTGCTCTGTCGCAGTCGCTAGTGGATGAACTAAATCGTGATTGGGCACTACCCGAACCAAGCGAAAGCAGTTTGCATGAAAAAGGTAAACCCTTGGATGAGTCACAGCCTGAGGCACAAAGCGACAAACTTTCCGCAGATGACAATACACCTGTCCCTTCCGTCCCCGCAATCGTAGACACTGCCGAAGAGCAATTTATCCCAGTCATAATCAAATCGAGTGATCCCGTTGATAAACTTCCCCCGCTACCAGAGCGCACGCTAACCTCACTGCAGGGCGATCTAGCCGCTGACGCGTCATGGATCCTCAATAGCAAACAAATTGCCTGCGAACGTAAAATAGGTCGAGGCAGAATTGTCGTTGCCACAATTCCGCTTTCAGAACCATACTTTTCCAGATGGCGCAGTTTTTCAGGGCTCGTGAACTCTGTATTCCTTGGTCGTCCACCGCGACGCTGGGAAGAGACATCGTTTAACGCTAGACAAACTTGGAAATACAATCCTGGACAAGAATACGACTCAAGAATTGCCACGCAGTTTCGCATCGCGACTCGCGATGCAGCCGAAAACAATTCAGGCCAGGAGGATCTTTTTACTGCTAGCCATAAAACCAGGACACTGCTCGGAGAACCTGCAACTTTCTCACGTCCCACAAGCTATGTGGCGGCTTGGGAGGGTGATCCAATTAACGGCGTTGCCGCATGGAATTCTGGTTCTGCCGTTTCTAAATTCGCCAAGGATATCCTAGGAGAGGCAGCGGGAGTCAATGTACCCAAACTTAGTACGATCCTAACGTTACTACTCACCTACCTAGTCTGCTTGGTGCCATTAAATTGGCTCATCTTTTACTTGTTTGGCAAACTCGAATGGGCATGGGCTACCGTACCCGTTATTTCTTTGGTCGGCGTAGTTGCCGTTGCTACCATTGCACAACTGGATATCGGATTCGCTCGCTCCTATACCGAAGTAGCCGTGGTAGAAGCTTTTGCCAATCATCCAAGAGCTCATGTGACTCGCTATTCGGCAATCTACTCCTCACTGTCTACACCTTATCGTCTTTCCTTGGAATCCGATAATGGCATGACGGTTCCGATGATATCTAGAGAAATTACGGTATCCAATGATTTGGTAGAGTCCGTTCGGTTCCAATATGGCTCCTCTGAAGGAAACACGCTGTATCCGCTGTATGTCCTGTCCAACTCTACTACTTTGCTCCATACCGAACAAATCCTGGATCTGGGAGGGGCATTCGAATTCAAGCAGCAAGCTGAAGCCCCACAACGGTTCGCAATTGCTAATAACTCGAAATATTCCTGGCAGGCTGTTTCTTTAATTCGGCGAAATGAAGAAGGCCTTCTCGAAGGCTGTTTTATCGATAGGCTCGAGTCTGGAGTGTCTCTGGAAGGAAGCTTTTCAACCTCTGGTTTTACCAGCCTTGTTGACTATTGGGGTTGGCGAGCACGAAATCGCCAAGGAAGTCCTTCTGTCGCCACTGCTGAAGAAGCCTCTTATGCAAAATTGCTATACACGCTATCAGCTCCGCATTATCTCAAACGGGGTGAGGTACGCCTCGTCGCTTTTGCTCCACGCAGTTTGGATGGGCTGTCTGTGGAGCCACTGAGTAATTCCATACTTCAGCATAGTGTCCTTCTACTTAATTTACGCGCAGCTTCTGGCCCAGTTCCAGAGCGAGACATCAGCCTCCCATCCAGAAAAATGGTAATCGAACAAGAAAAAAGAGAAACTGAATCTGAAGAAGATGAGACGACAGCCGGTAGTAACTCTTTGGACTCTGGGCAAAACTCCCAAGATACGAATCAAGTTCAGCAGCAAGAACCTTAAACGATATCGCTACAAGGTATTGATCGAGTTGTCTCCGCGCACTTCCACAGCTAACCAACAAGAGCAACTTACTCCATGATTGAATTAACCGGTTTTGGTAAAGACTACGGAGATTTTACAGCCGTCAAGGAACTGAATTTAAAGATCGACAAAGGGGAACTATTTGGTTTCATCGGTCCCAACGGCGCTGGGAAAAGTACCACAATCCGCTTTTTAGCAACATTACTCCGGGCAACTCGCGGTGACGGAACCGTCAATGGCTTCTCTGTGAATGACTCACCCATGGAGGTTCGCAGGAGTATCGGGTATATGCCAGATGATTTTGGAGTCTATGACGGCATGAAGGTCTGGGAATTTCTCGATTTCTTTGGAGTAGCTTACAAGATTGGGCGCACGCAGCGAAAACAAGTCATTGCCGATGTCCTTGAACTATTAGATCTCACCCACAAACGAGATGACTATGTCAATGGACTATCGCGTGGCATGAAACAACGACTGTGCTTGGCCAAGACGTTAGTACATGATCCTCCGGTCCTGATTCTTGATGAACCAACCAGTGGTCTTGACCCTCGCGCCCGTATCGAAGTTAAAGCCTTGCTAAAAGAACTTCGAAAGATGGGAAAAACCATTTTAATTTCGAGCCATATACTCTCCGAACTTGCCGATTGCTGCACCTCCATCGGAATCGTCGAACGAGGCCAACTGCTTATGCATGGACCAATCGAGTCCGTCTATCGGCAGATCAGACGTAATCGCATCGTCGAAATTCGCTTTCAATCAGGAACCGATGCCGGGCTATCCATTCTTCGCAGTACACCATCTCTG
>JAUMAI010000179.1:21816-22945 GCA_032116775.1 Pirellula sp.
GCTGAGGGTCCCGGTCCTGGTGTCGAGGAACTTGAAGGTGTCCATGTATGGGTACGCCTCGAAGTCCCATGACTGAAGCTTGAGGGAGAACCTCATGTTGGCATTGCTCTTCCCGTCCGTGTAGTCGAGCGGGTTGTTCCATCTCTGCGAGGACTTGAAATTGAAGGGGCACGGGTCACAGCAGAGCTAGAAACGGATGATGAAGGCTTAACCCAATTGCTCGAAGAATTGTTACGACAAGGTGTACGCGTCCGTAGCTTTAACGACAAGGACCCGACCCTAGAAGATGTATTTATGTTGGTAACGAAAGGCTTAGTTGCATAATCCCAAAAGTAGCTGACCATGTTTTCCGAGAAAAGAGTACAAGTCCATGACTTCGGTCACATCTCACGAACTAGGCTCAGTAAGACACAAATAATCCTTTGGGATCAATTGCCCTTTGAATTCGTTTCGCAAAATTAGCCGCAGGATCAGCCCCTATCATTACCGGTGAATCTCCCCGGACCACCAACCCCTTTAACTGGTGCTGGCATAGCAAGTCAGATAATCTCTCGATCAAATGGGCATCCGGTAACGCGATCCACGCTACGTTACCTGCTGCCGAATAGCGTCTCACACACCCTAGCCTTTCTAGATCTCTGTCTAGGGCGACAATCTGGCACACTGTCAGTGGAACACGCACTAAAGCCGACGCACAATCGGCCCAAATTGTATGAGATGAATCGTGCCAATACTTGTGTTCATCAGCCCCAAACCAATTCGCATATTGAGAAGTGCCAAGTTTTTCAACGATATGGTGCACCAATTTTTGGGACGTGAGTTCATCACCTGCAACACGTATTTTAAGAGACCCGTCACTTTCTAAATCTAGTGCGCATATATCGACAGGCATCAGCATAATTTCGCTGACTCGATCTAAAGCTTGCCGCAGTCCGCTGTTGTGGAGGACGACCGTTCGATAGCCAAGTGGAGCAGGAAATACCTTAAGCGTGACTTCGGTGATAATCCCCAATCTGCCAAGGCTTCCCACCATCATCTTAGGCAGATCAAAACCTGCCGCATTCTTGACCACCTTCCCACCACCACGCACAAGTTGACCGTTACCATCTATCAACTGTACGCCGATAAT
>JAUMAI010000180.1:0-2567 GCA_032116775.1 Pirellula sp.
CCCGGCACCACTTTTTGTTTGAATTTACAATTATCTACTTTTAAGAAATAAGTATCGTATTTGTCGGGAACATTTCTGGGGATGGCAAGTAAGCCGCCGCATTGTGCAAGCGCCTCTATCTGCAATACCCCCGGCATTACATAATTTCCCGGGAAATGACCCTGAAAAAAGGGTTCATTATAGGTTACATTTTTTATTCCAATAATTTGTGAATCGGTATGCTCAATGATTTTGTCAACCAGCAGGAATGGAAATCTGTGCGGAAGCGTTTTTTCTATTTCCAGAATATCATAGAGTGGGGGTTGATCCGGAGAATAGTTGACCGGAGTAACTTTATTCTTTTGTTTTTTGATTGTTAAATATATTGTTACTTTGGGGGATTAAGGAGGTGGATTATTACAATATTCAATTTCTGACCATAATCATTAAAGAGGGAGTCAATAATTTGACGAAGCGCCTCTACACGATGAACGTTTTCCAACATCGCGAGCACCGGCAGATTCCCCACACCTTTTTGGCTTCCGGAGACAGATCGAATTCTTCGACTCGCTTTCGTATATAGTCCTGGAACGCATCAAGCTTTCCTTTGCGATTTGCTCTTGGCTTCGGAGACGTTCGCGTTTCGATAGGATGCTCACCGCGTATCACTCTGCGAATCGTATTCTTAGAGTGGTGGGTGTCCTGCTGGATACTCCCAATTGATTGACCGTTCTGATGTCGCGACTTAAGATTCATGAATTGATCCACCGTGATCATAGGATGACCTCCTGTCTGGCTAACCTGCCCTGTGCAGGCAACCCAGAAGGCCGTGGTAAGCTGGGCGGTCTGGGTTGCCATAGCTGCTGCGCAGCAGCTATGGCAATCGTCCTTACCACCCTTCAGGTGGGTCAATTCCTATTTGCTCCCTAGAGGGTCATTTCTAAATGCTCCCTGACAGTCGGAACTAAAGCGAACAAGAGAGCCCCAGCAAACACGTGACATCCAACCGATCGACAATCTGTAGCCCGTGATGAACTATCACAGATAGATCTTGGAGGTTCGTACGGTTCCGGCGAATTCAATACTTCGGTTCCTTTGTTGCGATTGCGATCCTAACCAAAAGCAATTAGTCTTCGTAAAAGTTTGGACCCTATTCGTCCAGTAACCATTTTTTTACACGCCCCAAATGCATACAATCGCCACCTCTTGAAAACGCGACGAATTTGAAGAATCTCCTAGTAACTGCTTTCTTCCGACACCCCCAAGATTCCCATTCTGAAATCGCAGTCCGTCCACTTTGATCGATCATCCTGACGACAATCATGTCAATGATCTCGTCCGCAACTTCTTTCGGACAATCTTGTCTCACAACGACGCTTACGTAGGCCGGGAAAAAGCAAAGAAAGTCTAGTACTTCCAGAAATAGTATCGCCTCTCTCCACTCAACCAAAAAATGCACGGGGAAATACCGCCAAAATATCGCGCCATTTGATCCGCGCCTTACGTCATTTACTTCTTGCGCTTCCATGCTGAGGCCGAAATCGCTTCGAACGTAAGCATGTTTAAGTACATCCATGCGAAGTGCAAAATCATTTCCAAAGGCACCTAAAAGTTTGTCGCTCAAAATAATTTGCGGTGACGTCACGGCGCTCTCTACAATTATCCCGCTCACTTTATCTTCATGCAGCAGATCTTATGCTTGATCTCGCAGTTGTTCTTCGCCGCCTTTTTCCCGAGTATCTGGATGATGTGGCCGTCCCAATCTGGCTCCCCAGGCGTAAAACAATCCTGAATCTTTTCTCGATAAAAAATGCATCTGCCCAAGTCAGCAATTCTCGGCCTGATCTGTTTGCAATCGGATTCCTTACTTGGGTCTAGCCCTGCACATCCTGGTTTGTCGCAAAAAGAGTGCATTTTTTTGTGAAGTGGGAAAAGCATCGAGGTTGTGCAGTTTTTTGAAGTTCGGCATTCACAAGCTTTAATTACGCCACGACCAACTCCTTTCGTGCAGCAAATCAACCCTTCTCCGCGGTACGTATATCCATTGGCGGCGCATTCACGAGCACATCTACCAACCGCCTGTCGAGCTTCTGCCGCAGAGCAAGGGACTCCCGTTGACAGCGGATTTTCGGAACAAGGCGATTCCCCGCTTGGATCCAATCCTACAACCATGAACGAAGCGTCGTAAAGCAACGAAGATATGTCATACCCAATCGGATCCCTCCCCAAAAACCGTCCCGCACTCGGGCTCATCCATCTCGCCCTGAAGTGATGCAACCCCAACGTTGCGTCCCATTCGCGACCAGTATACGTGTAGCGATTGGAAAGCGTCGTCGCACTGATCACGGTGCCAGACGCGTTGAGGATCGTCGGTTGGCCGTAGGCGCTGTAGGCATAGCGTTCGGCAATTGCACCTGTGGATGTCGTTACAGCGGTGATTGAGTATTGTTGGTTGCAACAGAAAGAACTAGTGCCAGTCGGAGATGACGGCCAAGAATCCCCATGCAAGTCATGGGCCGAAGCGATGGCAAGGACGCTTTGAGTCGTGGGGCATGCAACATCGATGCCACTCGATGCGTGCGAATCTC
>JAUMAI010000181.1:0-3852 GCA_032116775.1 Pirellula sp.
TTATTGGTAACATTTTCGTAAAAGATACCTTCGTTGCGATAAGCCTGCAGATACAGCTTTAGACTTTTCAGTTCAACGCATTTCTTGTCGGGGACGTAAGTAAAGACCAACTCACCAAAATCTGGCTGTCCTGTCTTGGGGCATACCGAAGTGAATTCCGGGCAACGAATTTGAATTTCATAATCTCGGGCAGGATAAGAATTATCAAAAACTTCCAACTGATCACGGTTAGGTTTTGTCACGCTCAGCCTCTCCCGAATAGGGCGTAATAATGATAAAATCTCGAACTTGGCAGAATAGTTGTTGCCGCGAGTATTGTGGCACGATTGACCATATTGAAAAGGGGCTATTTTTTGCGGATTGCCGAGATTTATCACAGCATTCAGGGAGAAGGGCTTCTGACCGGCACTCCGAGCATCTTTATTCGAACCTCCGGCTGCAATTTGCGCTGCTGGTTCTGCGATACCCCCTTCACGTCCTGGCGCCCCGAGGGAGAAAACCTAGATGTCGAAGAGATTCTGGAAAAGACTTCAGCCTGGGATTGTCGCCATATCGTGTTGACCGGTGGCGAACCGATGCTGTGGGAGGATGTTCCACGACTGACAGAAAGATTGCGCGCCAGCGGAAAACATATCACGATCGAAACCGCTGGCACACTCTTTCAACCCGTCACCTGTGACTTGATGTCCATCAGTCCGAAACTGCGAAACTCTACCCCTTCTCCCTCTCAGCACGAATCCTGGAGCACACGCCACGAACAAACTCGACATCGCCCCGAGATAGTGAACCAACTCACCCAACGCTCCGACTATCAGCTTAAATTTGTTATCAACGATCTCGCAGATGCAGAAGAGGTTCTTGAGTATCTAAAGTTGATTCCAAATATCGATCGAGAACGCGTATTGCTGATGCCCCAAGGAACTCAACTTGCCGAACTGGAAGAACGATCCCAATGGCTTATTCCTTGGTGCCGTGATCACGAATTACGATATTGCGAAAGAGCCCATATCCATTGGTTCGGCGGTAAACGAGGTACTTAGTACGACACTTCGATTTGTCTCGGCTCAAACCACTCGCAAATACAGAGATTCTTCAACAGCAAACTCTGCCTTTAGTACAGGACATCGGTGACGAAGAAGCTGCGATCACTTCGCTCGCATCACTAATGCTAAGGCTACGATAGCGACGACGAGCAACAGTAGGGTGATGACAGGCATCCACCGTAATTCCCTCACCATCGAGTCTCTGTGCGACAAACGTCGCTCCAAGCGTTTCTGGCCAAAATCGAATTGAGCATCAGCGGCGCCAACATCTCCTGCTTCTTTGTTCGAGCCCCCAACCTCACGCCTATCTTCTCCTTGCTCAAGCAGCTTCATCATCACCGCTTGGACAGCTCGCGCGTTGAACGGTCGATCATCAGGCTTTTTCTCGAGCAGTTTGGCGATGATCTGATCTAACTCTTGCGGACAATCACCGACATAATCTCGCACTCGCGGAGGCGTTTGACGCAAATGCTTTTCAAACAATTGCGAAAAATTACTTCCTTCGAAAGGCGTATGCCCTGTCAGCAGTTCGAATAACACGCAGCCGAGCGAATAAAGATCCGCCTTGCCGGTTATCGGCTCTTCCCCCACGATTTGTTCGGGCGACATGTAAGCATGGGTACCGACTGTGAATCCATCCAGAGTTAAGTCGGCATCATGCGTATCTCGGGCAATTCCAAAGTCACCTAACTTGACCTTGCCATCTTTGGTTAAAAAAAGATTTCCTGGCTTCAAGTCGCGATGAATAATTCCGTTGTTATGGGCATGCTGTAACGCAGAACAAACCTGCTTTGCACACGACGCAACCTCTCCCCAACTCAATCTCTCCGATTGTCGCAGAAGGTCCTTGACACTCCCACCTTCCACCAACTCCATCACATAAAACAGCAATCCATCGTTTTCGCCGGCGCCGTAAAACTCAATGATGTTGGGATGCTTGACTCGCTGTAGTATGGCGATCTCACGACGAAACCGAGCTCGAACAAGCTTGTCTTCCGACACAGCGCGCTGCAAAATCTTGATCGCAACAGCTCGGCCAGTCTTTTTTTCAATCGCGTGATAGACGGTACCGACAGTCCCAACCCCGAGCGTGGCGCCAAGATCGTAGTCTTCAAGCTTCAATCGCATTGAGTCCATCCGACCAACATAAAGTGAGCAGTTGCCGGTGACCGCCTAAACCAGCAACCAGTGAACCGGAAAAGGATGAGTGCCTGATGGCCATGCCTGGCCAATCTCTCCCAATGGCACGATCGCAAATAAGGCATGAAAATGCAACCACAGATCCCCGCAAAGATCCGCACTTTCCCGCAAAATGTTGGCCCAGACGCCTGTCGCGCGATTCCTCACCCCAAGGATTGCGGCCGAAGCATGTAGGCCTAAAGAAAAAACGACCCATAGTGGGCCGTTTGCTTCATCGAGATGTTTCACTGATTCGTTCCATCGGAACTAGAAAACCTGCTGCTCCGCCTCCGCGGCATAAGCGATCGCGTAACCGCGTTGCCCCGCTTCGACCATAGCTCGTGGTGGTGCCGATGGCTTATCCCATGGGCTGCCATATCGGTACAACTCAACGAACATCAAGATGCAGGCGGCGAGCATCAGTAACGTCGAGATGATCAACATCACGGTATAAACACTTAGAGGCTGCTTGGGAGTTACAGGCTTGTTCATGATGTTCTAATTCTCTGGACAATGCGATATTCGCAAGGAAACTGAGGCTCGTACGGGTACCAATATGCCGCGATTAACAATTAGCCAAGTTTAGAATCAACTTTATCGCCAGGCTGAATGGCTCCCTTGCGGTAACTTTCTAGAATTTCGCAGACAGCTTTGTCAGCGTCAGCAGTTCGAACCTTGATTCGTCCGAGATATTGACTGCCACGGGTTACATCCAACTCTAATCCAGGACGCAGGCCGTCATCAGTTCCCAACGAAATCTCAACCAAACCACTCTTACCAACCACCAAAATCTCACCCTTCACTTCAGGTGCCAAATCAAGTGGTGTTTCTGGGTTAACGCCCAAGATATCAAGCTGGCTCTTCATCGCAGTGACTTGCCCCAGCAGCTGTTCGCGACGCTCGGTCAACGACTGCAATTCGCCTTGGAGTTGTGCGACCGAATCCGTCAACTGCACAACCTTACCGAACTGCGAATCGCGATCGGTTCTGGTTTGAACGATCAAAGTACGGAGCTGCTCAGCTTCCTTGGTCAAGCGAGCCAAGGTGTCTTGAGTTGAACGTTCAGCAGCGGCGAGTTCCGAGTGAGCAGCTTGCAAGTCGGAGAACTGCTTATCTTTTTTGGCCAACTCGTCACGAGCTTCTGCAATTTGAGTCTGCAGGGCCGACAAAGCAGCACGACGACTAGCCTGCTCTTTGGCCAGTTCGTTCTGCTTCAACTCAACCTCAGCCCGTAACTGAGTGTTTGAGTTCTCGGTGTTTCGCAGGCGTACCTGCAAACCATTGGTTGGGTCTGTAACGGCAGCCCGCCAATTATTGTGAGTCGCGTTCACCGCTGCAGCCAAACCGAAAAACAGCACGCTGAGAATCAGCACGGCTCCGATGAAGACCTTGCCAAGCAACGTCATGACGAGAGTACCCTGGAAAAGCGAAATAGATGTCAACCGTCTTTAGGCAACTAGGACGGACAGGTTCGAGTATAGTTACCGAGGATTTCGAATGTCAACGAACTTAGCACAAAATGGGAGGTTTAGGGCAAGAGGGACGATTTTGCTCGTTATAATCTCACCTTCTGAATGCGATGATTTCCGCTGTCGACGATCAAAATATCCCCCTCGGGATGTACGGATAT
>JAUMAI010000182.1:0-6625 GCA_032116775.1 Pirellula sp.
CGGTGCTGCTTGTCTCGTTCGGCGGCCCCGAAAGTTCCGAGGACGTCATTCCATTCCTGGAAAATGTCCTGCGGGGGAAGAATGTGCCTCGGGAACGAATGCTAGAAGTCGCCGAGCACTACTATCACTTTGGCGGCTCAAGCCCCATTAACGAACAGAATCGCCAACTCATCGCAGCCCTCAAAGAGGAACTGTCATCACACGGATCAACTTTGCCAATTTTCTGGGGCAACAGAAACTGGCATCCGTTTCTAACCGAAGCTCTTACCGCGATGAAACAAGCGGGATGCAAACGAGCAGTTGCCTTTTTTACTTCCGTATTCAGCTGCTACTCAGGTTGCCGACAGTATCGCGAAAACATTATTGCGGCTCGCGAAGAAGTTGGAGATGGTGCACCACAAGTTGACAAACTTCGTATGCCGTATAACCATCCTGGCTTTATTGAAGCGCAGGTGGGCGTCACCCAGGAAGCTCTAGATTCTATCCCGCAGGACGTTCGCGATTCAGCTGTTCTCCTCTTCTCAGCTCACAGCATTCCTCAATCGATGGCTGACAACTCTCGGTATGAACTGCAACTGAGAGAGGCAGCCCGCTTGGTCGCAGAGAAACTAAATCATCCACACTGGGAACTCGTATTTCAGAGCCGCAGCGGGCCTCCGCAACAACCGTGGCTGGAGCCCGACATCTGCGATCGTATCGAGCAGCTAAAACAGAACCATGCGGCCCCTGCCATTGCGATCATTCCCCTGGGCTTCATCTCTGATCACATGGAAGTCATGTTTGACTTGGATGTTGAAGCGGCCGATACTTGTCGCGAACTGGGTATTCCCTTTGCGCGTGCAAAATCGGTTAGCACCCACCCTCGCTTCATTTCCATGATTCGCGAACTGATCACCGAAAGAATCACGGGCTCAAGCGAGAGACCTGCTATTGGACAGTATGGCCCAAGTCATGACGTCTGCCCGGTAGACTGTTGCCTCTACCCTCGGCCTCAAGGACGCCCTGGAGCGGCACCCAATCCAGCCGGCGCAGCCCCAACGCCAGCCGGCGCAGCCCCAACGCCAGGACAAGGGAGACCAGAACGCCCCACGGGAAACTAGAGACAGCATGCCTTTTGTCATGATGTGTAAGGCTCTTAAAGCACTACGATGGACATTCCTTTACGACAATTGGGAAAAACCGAACTCTATAGTTCCGCGGTCGGCCTAGGTTGTTGGCCTATGGCCGGGGTCACCAGTCTAGATGTACATGACGAGTTTAGTATTGCCACAATTCATACCGGCCTAGACCGCGGTATCAACCTCATCGATACCGCGTATAGCTACGGTCCGGATGGCCGAAGCGATCGCGTCATTCGGCTGGCCTTAAGCGAAGTGCGTCGACAGGACTACATTCTTTGCTCAAAGGTCGGAACTCATTACGATGCCGCCGGCTCTAGAGTGATCGATGGTAGACCTGAGGTGATCATCGAGAACACCCGAAAAACACTGTTGCGGCTCAACGTTCCTGAACTTGACCTGCTCTACCTGCACCAGCCGGACCCTGCCGTACCGCTTGAAGAGTCAGCGGGTGCGTTCGTCGAACTCAAGACGCAAGGCCTGATTCGCCATGCGGGATTATCGAATGGTAATCTTGAACAGACCGTTCGCTTTCACCATGTATGCCCAATCGCTGCGGTGCAAATCCCTTTCAATATGCTGCAACCGGAGTCATACCTTGAGCTAGCGGCATGGTGCCAACAAAACCAGGTCGGTATCGTCGCCTATTGGCTTTTAATGAAAGGCTTGTTGGCAGGAAAAATGACACGAGATCATCAACTTGCTCCGACAGATCGCCGCAGAGCGTATGCGATGTACCAACCGCAGCAATGGAACCACAACCAGGACTTCCTCGATGACCTAAGATCGATAGCCCAAGACTTAAGCATCTCCGTAGCTCAACTGGTAGTTCGCTGGACGATCGACCAACCCTATATCACTTGCGGACTAGTTGGCGCCAAACGTCCAGAACAGATTGCCGAAACAGCACAGGCCCTAGAAATTCACCTGCCAGCGAGCGCCATCAACCGCATTAGGGCCGCCACAGAGAAACGTCTTTTACTCGGTGGAGCTGTCTAACCCAGCTTTAATTCCGATGGTTCAATACCCCCGGCCATCGTCTCCCTGCAACGTGACCAATATCCTACGATTTCCACCTCGCTCGCGGTGCTCACAAAGATAAATCCCCTGCCAAGTCCCAAATCCTGGCCTACCGTTCGATACTGGAATCGTGAGAGACACACCCAGCAAGGCAGATTTTACGTGCGCGGGCATATCGTCCGGTCCCTCGATTGTATGGACAAACGACTGACCTTCCGGAACAACTCGATTCAGAGCTGTCTCCATGTCCACGCGAACATCAGGATCTGCATTCTCATTAATCGCTAACGATGCCGAGGTATGCTGTAAAAACAGATGCAGCAACCCAATCCTGAGGCCCGCAATCTCGGGGATTTGCCTCAAAATCAAGTCGGTTATCAGGTGGCATCCCCGTGGAAATTCGGGAAGTTCAACAAGTCGTTGCATCCACATAAAAAAATTTTCCCCTAGGAAAACAGGCTGAAGCGGAGCCAAAGAAACAAGCTCTACCGTCGCCTCATGCTAGCAGAAAACCATCCCCCTCGGCCCGAGGCGTTGCGATGAGGCTCGCTCGGCCCCAGCTGGGCCCCCAATAAAGCAATTTGTAACCGCATTGCCGGGCATCTTGAGTGACTTTAAGCCACCCTAGCTTATTTACGAAGCTGAAACCAAACTCGAGCCTCCATTTCACTGACCAGAGCGAGCCTCTGGACCAGCAAAGTCTCCGCACTTTATGCTGGCTACTTAATTGACATGTGCGTCATCACGTCACAGGTGGAATTAGTGCAATTAACCAACATTTTCTTGACTTTGGCGTTGGACCTGAAATAATCGAATACACCGCGGGGCGAGGGGCTTGACAGCCCTTTTTATAGCGCCAAACGGTAACCTGAACCTTGATGCTATGATCGATCGTCAAGGTTCAGCAGGCAGTGAAGATCAACACTCCATCCGATTGAATTGACGGTCGCTCGTAGTTAGACGCGGCGTGCTGTGGCACAGCGATCTTGCGAGAGATGGCAACCTGAGAAACATCGAACTAGTTCATAGTTAGTGAAGTACCAGGCTGGAGATGATGAAATTGTGATGGCGGCGATTGCCCAGCAGCAAGTGCCGGAGAATTGAAGCGAAGAGTTAGAGGTCAACGGGTCGTTGTAAGAAATCGATTCTTGATCGAAGTCAACTCTCCATCCTGAGATGTTCAGGGTCGCTCTCATTTCCGGTTCTAGTTCGACGGCAAGGGTGCTGGAAGTAAGCTATTGTATGTCTTTCGCCTTGAATGATATTGAGCATATTTGAGAGATGAATTGGTTGGCGCTAAGTTGCGCAGAGCGATGTTTATCGCAACTTCGGAGAGGAGTTGAGCTGCGGGCGAGCCGATGTAAGGCATCTCGAGCAAAGTAGTCATCGAATAGATGGTTTCTAACTGGGCGTCGCTTAGTTAGTAGCCTATTGTTGGTGAGTATTCGCTGTTAGTAGTCCTCGACGATGGAACAAATACCGAGGATTTCGATCACAGGAACTCGCGACATTCTCGCTGTGGAGCTGGCGGCAGTCGTGAGAGAGGATATGGATTATGCAGCCATTATTGGACCATCCTTGATGTGCAGCTTTAGTGATTGCAACGACCTTGGTGAGAGTGGTCTCGGAACGGTTTACCGATAGAGTTGTCCTAACGGATACATGTCGACGAGATTCCGCCAATAGATTGTGATCCGTTAGCAAATGTTGCTTCGTCAGCATTTGCGTACCGAACATTAACGGAGGTGAAGGTAATTTCGCCTCCAAAATATTTTTCATTATTCGTTGGAATTGGAGTATTTTTCAGTGTCAGGAATTAAGAACGTTTTTGAGGCGATTTTGAAGTACGGTCATGATGAGGATTTCGATCCTGCAGAGACCTCTGCATTTTCGCCCACCGATGCCCCTGCTGGGTCGGCGGAGAAAATTGAAGTCTTGAGAAAGCGTGTAGAGATTGGCCAGCCTCTGTGGCACCGAGACGACCGAGTCGATTACGCTGGCTTGACCGGCGCCATCCGTCCTCGCGAGTAATCTCGCAACACGCCCCACGACCTGATTCGCTGGGCAGTAAAATCTCAATCCAATATTACAAGTTTCGGTTAATCACCGAGCCTTTCCCTGGAAATAGAAACCCTTCCGATGAAAACATCGGAAGGGTTTTTTCTTTGTAGCGAGCCACATCGCTGTTTTTTCCGCAAAGCCAGGATAGAGCGGACTCGACACTGGGCTTCGTTCTGTGGTTACACTACTTCAGGGATATTTGCGATTGCAGATAGAGAGTCGAAACGACGCCTGAAACTAGGCCGCTGACGATGAGGTACCAGCTAGTAAGCGAACCGATAGGCGACTTGACGATGGAAAGCTTAGAATCGTCCCATTCGCAAAGCCCTCTGTTGGCCTAGGCAAGTCCGATTTACAGGTATTCCGATTTATGAGAGCGACATTGCGAACTTCCTTGATCTTGATGGGGTTGGCAACTGTAGTTATCGCAGGAGTACTTTGGTTTCGTGGTCCACTCAACCGACTGCAACGCTGGAATCGTATTGCCGAATCATCTCCCGTCGATTTGCAGTCAGAAATATCTACTCTAAATCAAGCTTTTTCTGACTGGGCCCAAACAAACTCTGCAGAGACTTCGGATAAAGCAGACTGGCTCACAGTATGTCGACGACTTTCCTTGGGCCTTGTTGGCTCCAACATGTCGCTTGAGGAGATACGCCAACTCGAGAAACATCCTGAGGCAGATCGAATAGCGATTTACACCGAATACTTGTTGGAAGACGAACGCTGGAGCGACTACTTCTCCGAACGATTTGCCAGAGCATTTGTTGGAACCGATCAAGGTCCCTTCCTTCTTTTCCGCCGACGCAAATTTCGCGAATGGCTCGGCGAGCAATTCGAGCAAGAGGTTCCTTTCGACCGCATCGTGCAAGCGCTGCTGACCTCAGAAGGTCTTTGGACAGATAAGCCAGAAGTCAATTTTATCACAGCCCAGATTCCTCCCGGCGGCACTAATCGCAATGCGGATCCGATACGCCTGGCGGGAAAAACCAGCCGAGTCTTTTTAGGCTTGCGACTTGATTGCCTAGAGTGTCACAACGACTTCCTCGATAAAATCTATTTCCCGAATGATGCTGAGGTTATCGGTGGCGAGCAGAAGCATTTTCATGAACTAGCTGCATTTTTTGCTGGAACTCGTTTAGCAGAAAATGTTTTTGTCGGTGTACGAGAGGAAAAAGGGGAATACCTTTACAAATATCTCAATGCCTCCACGGAGTCGAAGGTGACTCCCGATGTCCCTTTTGCCAAAAACCTACTGCCCGACAAAGGAAAGGGACGCGAAAGACTAGCCGCATGGGTCACCCATCCCCAAAATCCCGCTTTTAGTCGTGCTATCGTAAACCGAACCTGGGCACTAATGACGGGACGACCTCTTCTTGACCCCGTCGACGACATTCCCTTGGATAAGCCAACTCCGGATAAGCCAACTCCTATGCCCTTGAATTGGCTGGCTGATGATTTCGCAAAACACAAATTTGACTTAAAGCGTCTCCTCAGACTTATCTCCGGCAGTGCTGCATTTCAAAGAGACAGTCTTTACACCGCTGGCGAATTACAACCAGAGCAGCTCAAAAGTTGGAGCGTGTTCCCACTGACCCAACTTAGGCCTGAGCAAGTTGCAGGGAGCATTGTTCAAGCGAGCCAACTCAAGACGCTTGACCGCGACAGCCTTTGGCTAGCACAACTCGCTCGCTTCGGACAGATGAATGATTTTCTAAAGGCCTACGGCGATCGTGGAGAGGATGAACTTTCAATCGAGAACGAAACGATTCCGCAGCGATTACTTTTACTAAATGGTCAGATGATCCGAGAAAGAACTAACCCGGATCCTGTGGCGAATCCTATTGTGCGCATTGCGAACCAAACAACGAATGATAACCAGTGCGTAGAAGTTTGTTTTCTAAGTGTGCTAAACCGTCGCCCCAACGCGGAGGAACTGCAGCACTTCGTCCCCAAAATAGAAGGTCTTAAAGGGCAGGCGAGAACTCAGGCCGTAAGCGACCTAGCCTGGGTTTTGATGAACACCACCGAATTTCTTTGGAACCATTGAGTCCGTGATTCACTGACCGGCCTCGCAACTGCGGCGATTCACATGTATGGATAACACAGAACTTATGAACTATGTTTGCCAAAATTATTCGGCTATGAATCGGCGTCGCATGCTTGGCTCTGCCACTCTAGCTGCCTCATCACCGTGGTTAACACTTATCGCAGAGCGTTTAGCATTGGCTGCGGATGAACAACCTAATCAGCGCGCAAAATCCATCATTGTCCTGTGGATGGGTGGGGGCCCCAGTCAGCTGGAAACATTTGATCCACATCCCAAAACGCTGATTGGTGGTGACGTCAAAGGCCTAACCACATCGATCCCCAACATTCAATTTGCAGACTCCCTGCCGCTATTATCTGAACGGGCTAAGCGTTTA
>JAUMAI010000182.1:6635-19355 GCA_032116775.1 Pirellula sp.
ATGGTAAGCAAGGAAGGTGACCATGAGCGAGCCACTGACCATATCAAGACCGGCTGGCGTCCTGATCCGACGCTCATACATCCTTCAATTGGTGCTGTAGTTTGTCATCAACTCTCCGATTCGGTCGAGATACCAAGGCATATTTCGATTCTCCCTGGAGCTTGGCCTGCTCGTGGCGGTTATCTTGGTAGCCAATTCGATGCATTTCAAACTGGAGACCCGAAGACGCCACTTCCCAATTTGGAACGCCAGTCCGCTAATCCGCGATTGCAACGCAGAATCAACGACCTGCAGTTTCTTGAGCAACAATTTGCCAACGGAAGACGCAGAAGGCTTGACACAACCCTCACACCGCACCAATCGGCTACCGACCAAGCATTGCGGATGATGTCGAGCGAGCAGATCCAGGCATTTGAAGTAACAAGAGAAAGCGAGTCTGTCCGTCAGCAGTTTGGTGACCACGCTTTTGGACGAAGTTGCTTAGCGGCAGTGAGACTGGTGGAGCAAGGTGTGCGTTGCGTGGAGGTTGAACTAAGCGGCTGGGATACGCATGCCAACAATCATGAGCTGCAATACAGTCGAGCGGCAGATTTAGACAACGCATTCGCCGCCCTTATCGATCAATTAGAGCTACGAGGCTTATGGGATAGCACGATCATCATGTGTGCTGGTGAATTCGGTAGAACTCCTAAAATCAATCCGCTGGGAGGACGCGATCATTGGCCTCATGGCTTTTCGGTGGTCCTGGCTGGCGGACCATTCCGCCAGGGCCATGTTCATGGAGCAACCAATCCCAAGCTAGAGTCCGATGAAAATAAACGCACAGCCCACGTGGAAGCTCCTGTTGAAGTTTCGGATTTGCACGCCAGCCTATTGAAAAGTGTCGGAATCGATGGAGATCTGGAGTTGCAAACCCCGATTGGCAGGCCGCTAACACTCAGCCAAGGCAAGCCCCTCGCATCGCTATTTAACGCATAAACTGTAGTACTCCAACCACGACCATAATCCTTGCGATCTCTTCATTCGGCCCCTAGCCTCAACTCCGTCAGATTTAGCACAAAACTACTAATCCGGTGGTTATAAAATTTCCTGCTTTTGTTGCTCGCCCCCTTCCGATGCTCTTTTCACGGTTCGTTAGATCATCGAGGCGTTGACTCTCGCTGTCGTCAGCCAAGAAAACTCACCGACCACATACCGTTTCCGGGAACGTCGGAGCAGGTGAGCGTTACAACGACGCAGGAATGCAAACATGGAATTCGATCGTAATCGCTACTTCACACTTGGTATTATAGTTTTGATGCTGGGTGTGCAATTCCGAATGGTAGAGTCGTTTGTGCTCAATGAACCGAGCACACGTGCGTTGGCAAAATTTAGCCAGCAGACGGAATTAGCCAATGCTGATCCGACTACTGAGTTCATTCTCGAGAACCATCCATCTCCCAAGAAGACAATCCGCCCGCCACGCTGGCTGGGCTGGATTATGCTTACGTCAGGTGCTGTGATCTGCCTGCATGCTTTTGCGCTCCCTAAACCTAAATAAGTAACGGAAGTCTCTGCCGAATTTGCTCGAGGCGACTGACCCTGTTCGCGCCAAGTACGGCAATTTTAGACCCAACACCCACCGACGTTGCAAGTGTCGCAATATGAGGCTCAAGAGGTTGCGCTGCCGATTAATCTTTCGTGAAAAAACTCGATACTTCCGCTAATTCCCCACTAACGAATGCGCTCGAGATAATGAACTCCCCAAACTCGTCTTGTGAAACGGCTTCGCGCGAAACCGAATCCCTGAAAGCCAATCGACGCCGCTGGCTTAAAGTAGGACTTGCTGGGATAAGTGCGGTGATGATTGCCGGCGAAGTAGCCTATGCACAGATATCGGGCCGAGCCAGTAATTCGAAAAGTAGACCCGACCGTCGGCGCAGCGTACCGGTATCCACTAGGGCAACACCCGAAGATCAAGATGCCGCCAGCCCCCCAGTCCAGCAAAGATCAAAGCCGAATCCTGGCAAAGCGGAAGATACGACTCGTTGGCGAGAAGGGCATCGAATCGAAAATGTCACAGCAACGCTCCAGATATCCGATACCGAACGATTTACAGCATCGATCGACAGCGAGCGTAATTTGGTTGTTCTAGAAAACCTCTCCTTAGAGCGAATCGCCGAAGCGATGAAAATCGACTCGTCAGATAATCGCTGGACCGTATACGGGAGAGTCACCGAGTTTCGAGGACAGAACTATTTGTGGATTGAACGAGCGACGCGAGCCGCCAAGATATCTGCACAATAGTTCACAACCTAAAGAGCATCGAAATTTCTTTTCGCTATACAACCAGGGGGTATCCCCGAATGGTTGCAATTCCAGGAGAGGATAGTTACCGTAGGGCATAATCAACGCGGCCCCGCTTGACGCCCAAACTCTGTCAGCGTGGTGTTGCAGTAGTCCAAGGCACTATGGACCAGATAAGTGCCACTGCTATTAGACTGCGTTCGAGCGAAAAACACGATTGATTGCAGTCAACGGACACGACTTTGTCGGATTTGAATACGTCGAGTCTGCTTCGCAGCGAAGACGGTGGTAGAAAGAGAAATTCGTTAGAGATTTAGGTTTCTCTGGCCTAACTTTTTTAAACATAATAAAGTGATTTGAGGAATATTGGCATGGCTGGCAAGCGACGCATTGTGGTCAACGACATTGGTGAAGTTTCAGTTGTTAGATTCATCGATCGTAAAATCGTTGACTCGGCCAACATTGAAGAAATGGGGGAAGAGTTATTCAGTGTTGTTGAGAAAGATAAGCGTCGTTTTGTGCTGTTAAACTTCGATGGCGTTGAGTTCCTATCTAGCGCTGCATTGAACAAACTGATTCTGTTGGATCGTAAAACGAAGGCTGCGGGCGGCAAACTAAAGCTGTGCGGCTTGCGTCCAGAAATCATGGAAGTCTTCACGATAACCCGACTCGACCGAGTCTTCCAAATCAAGAAAACGGAAGCCGACGGTATCGAAGCTTTCGGCCTGTAGTTGGCACTGATTCCCAAGCTTGCTTTTTTCGTGCTACCTGCAAGGAACCGGAAATGAGTGAACCGCAATGGAACTGGGTGCTGGAAGAGTCCATCCCCAGCTCGCTTGATGCTGGCCATCGCATGATCGATCAGTTTCTAAATGCATTGACCTCTTGCGGGTGGGATGGTCGCGACTTCTTCCACGTTCAAATGGCGGTGGAAGAAGCAATGGTCAATGCGATCACCCACGGCAATAAGGAATCACCTGACAAGCAAGTGGCGGTTCATTTCCGAGTTGCCCCAACTTTGGTTTGGATGCAACTAACCGACCAAGGAGAGGGCTTTAATCCTAATACATTACCCGATCCGACAGACGAAGATCACCTCGAACAGCCGCATGGTAGAGGTGTAATGCTTATCAAGGAACTGATGACATCGGTCTGCTACAACGATCGAGGAAATCAAGTAACCATGCACAAAACTCGAAGTGCCGTCGAACCTTAGTGGCCCCCTGAGATTCAGTGTCGGCGCTGATCGAATTGTGCCTGTCATTTCTGACTTTCCCGGACGGAGATATTTTGCGATTAGCTTAGTCTCGGCTGCTAATCGCTTTCTCTAACTTGTCCCAGTGGGACTGATTCTCCCCACTTTCTAAGTGGACTCCAGCAATATCACCCAATTGTCCCGTCGCTGATTACGCGTTGATTTGCTAAACTACCCCGTGGGAAGTTCCTGAAATAAAAACTCCCGCACCGGCGAGTCGGTGCATGTTGCGATAATGTTTCGAGTCCTATTCGGCGGATTGACCTTACGATGCAAGTGGATACTTACCAATATTGCCCCTGCGCCAGTGGCAAGAAAATTAAATTCTGCAAATGTGCCGACAACTTTAAGGACTTGGACAAGATCGATCGAATGATCTCCGGCGGCCAACTTGTCGCCGCGCTCGACCGTATCAATACCCTTTTGAAGACCAACTCATCGGCCGCTTGGCTGCTTGCGTTGAAAGCACAAATACTGTTTCAACTGCGGGAATTTGAGTCTCTGTCGGAAACTGCGCAGCGCTTCTGGAAACTTAAACCGGACAACCAGTTAGCGCTCTGGCTGATGACAATTAGCGAAATTTTTCGAGATCCATCATCGATGGTTCCAGCGAAGTATTTCCTTGATGGAGTTGCGGAGGTACGGGACACCGTCCATCCATTTGGTCAGACAGCAGGCCTGATGCTTGCTGAAAGACTCTTCATGGAAGGAAGAGCCCTCTCGGCATTAGTGATCGCTGACTTGGTGGCGGGACTCTTCAAGACCGAAGCGCCCATGACGATGGTCGAAGAAATTTCTCACGACCCATCGGTCCCAACGTTGCTGCGTATTCCTTCTGATCCACTCGACAAGCCCACTCAGGTCGCTTGGGCAGAACGTTTCCAAGAAGTTCGATCGCTTCTGCGGTCACATCGCATATCACAGGCTCACGCCAAACTACAATCGCTTAATCGTGACTTCCCGGATCAGCCCGTACTCACGTCGATGTTGTTGTTCTGCGAAGTATATCGATGCGATAACGCTGCTGCAGCGAGATACGCTGAAAAGCTTGCCAAAAACGAAACGCTTTCGGCCAATCAACGAAGTTATTACCAAGCCCTCGCTTTCTTGCTTGATCCAGTGAGCACAGGGGTCGCATTAAACCAAACCGGATTGTTGTTTGAGTTGACTGACTCACAACATGAAACCGCTTCAAACCAACTTGCCCTCTTGCCGGAATTATTCCATAACGAGTTTGCAGACGAGGAACTCAAGACCGAATGCGCTAACTTCATCGGTGAAGAGATTGGACCTAAGTCGATCTACAATGTCTTCAGCCCAATTTCGTTAGACATCGACGGCGAAAAAATTGAGGGACACATCGCAGTTGGAATGGTTGCTCTGTTCGGTAAACAAACAGACCACCCCGCGCGACTCTTGGTACGCTATTACCCTTATTCGCGGGAACTTGATAGCGTATTCGACGAACTTCTCCAGAAGTTAGGACTCTCACGCAACGACTCTAAGTTTACTCGTCAGAGTGAAATCCGGCCCGTATCAGCTTCAGCCCTACTCAACATCTTCTTCAAAGAAGATACCGACAGCAGTTTCGAAGCTGGCCTGAACCTGGAGATACACAAGAAGAGAGTCCGTGCAGCTTTTGGTCAACGCATCGCCGATATTCCTCTAGCTTGCTTGGATGGTAAGACGCCGCGTGAAGTTGCTGGTGACGATCAGTATCAAACCAAAGTTGCTGGGCTCCTGCTATTCTTCCAAAGCCATGAGGATATGCGGCTCAGCCAAGCAGACTATGAATCTTACGCAAACATGCTGCAAATTCCGCCAGCAGAGAAAGTAAAGCTGGACACTTCGGCGATGCAAATTACGCCGAGCACTCTCTATCGAATCGACATTGCCGCTCTTGAGCCAGAAGCCGCACTACGATTCGCTATGTATGTCTTTGAGATGAAGTTGAATTCACTGACACCGGAAGTGCTGGCTCGACTTAAACGTGGTGACTTTCCTGCTGAAAATGCTGATACGGTCAAAGAGTTATCACACTTGTTTCGTCTTGGCATGGGCGAGGACCTCGATACGCGGCTTACCATTTTGGAAGAACTCATCGAACTGCGAGCAACTAGGACAAACCCTGTTGGCGAATTGGTACTTAGCGGCGTGAATTTCCTGGCTGCAGCTGGGCGCAAAGAGGAATCCCAGGCCTGGTTTTCGAAGTACATGCGAAAGTTCCCAGAAGATCCACACTTGGTCGCTTTCCTACAGCAAGTCATGGCCTACGCAGGACAACAGGGAGCACCATTGTCTCCCAATCTTCCTGTGCGACCATCAGCTGAGACAGAAGGTGGACTCTGGATCCCTGGCCAATCCGCACCGTCGGCAGCCCCGACCAGTGGAACGACTCCCCCCAGCTCTCCTGCCAACACAGGTAGCAAACTGTGGATCCCGGGCATGGACTAATTCTCTAGAACATTGCGGTGTAACTGCGTGACTAGCTCCAATCTCGATGAGCACTACATGAACCAGGCGCTGCAATTGGCAACGCGTGGTAAGGGTTGTGTTGAACCCAATCCGATGGTTGGATGCGTGATTGTTCGTGATGGAGTCATCATTGGTGAGGGCTTCCATGCAAAATATGGAGGTCCTCATGCAGAAGTTCACGCGATCCAGAATGCTAATGTCACCGACTTACGCGGCTGCTCTGTCTATGTAACCCTGGAACCATGCTCTCATCATGGAAAGACGCCGCCGTGCGCAGAACGACTCGCCACACTCCGTCCAGATCGTGTCATTGTCGCAATGGAAGATCCATGCGAGCTCGTTCGAGGTAAGGGAATTGAACGCCTCTTAGAAGCGAATATTCAGGTTTCTGTCGGGATCTGCGGCGCGGAAGCCGAGAAACTGAATGCCCCTTACCTAACCCTACAGTCTCGTCATCGTCCCTACATCATTGGCAAATGGGCAATGACGACCGATGGGAAACTTGCCACTCGCTGCGGTGAGAGTTTTTGGATTTCCGGGCCCGAAAGCCGCAAAGTCGTGCACGAGTTACGCAGTCAAGTCGATGGCATTATTGTAGGTTCTGGAACCGTGATGGCGGATGATCCACTGCTCACTCCGCGCGATGGAGGCAGCAACAAAATACCTTTGCGAGTTGTGGTCGATAGCCAACTCCAAACCGATCCCAACCGCCAGCTGGCCAGGAGCGCTGCCGACTTCCCCACATTGATCTGGACCAGTCAACAAGCCGATCCCAATCGCGTGCAAGCTTTGCAGAAGTTAGGTTGTGAAGTCTACAAAAGCCCAGCACTGTCGCACCAGGCAAGACTACAGGCTCTGCTCACAGAATTAGGTCGCCGTCGTTGCACGAATTTACTCTGCGAAGGCGGGGCAGGTTTGCTCGGAGCACTTTTTGACGCCCAGTGCATTGACGAAGTGCATGTCTTTATCGCTCCTAAACTCTTCGGTGGAGGCGAAGCCTTAACACCTATTGGAGGGAATGGAGTTTCGTTGCCGAGCGAAGCGGCTAAGATCAAGGACTGGAACGTTAACCGCTCAGGTGAAGACATCTACCTGAGCGGTTCAGTTTCCTATCATTAATAAGACTTCGGCTTAAATCTTCTCGATTTAACACCAATCCCTATCGTGCATGCTCAAGGGAAAAACTGCCAAATCGCTTAGGCTCTGGCGTGTGGGCAACCTGAATTGCGATTTCGATCTCAGTCGACCAACGTCCTTGAGAATCACCGATGACCACCCAATGAGGAATAACGCAAACCGACTGGTGTACCAATTCGTATCCACCTTCACTCTGGCTGACAGTCTCAATCGGGAAGGCCCAAACATTTGTGGGACTTTCAAAAAGCAACTGCACATCCAAGGATAACCACTGGTCGATCAAGCCAAGTTGTGTTTGGTTGTTTAGATTGAGAGAGCGGCCTAATTGGCCCAAACGTTCCCCATTGGTATTGTAGAAGAAACGATCATCGGCGCCTGATGGCATGCCGGCAAAGTTCCACTCTGAAGCGAAATGGAATGGTCTACCCTGTGGCAAGCCATCAATTTGATAACCTATCCGCAACACGGAGCTGCCAGATTCCAAAGTTATTGCCTTACTGATCTGCAGTGGTACGCCAAAAGCGTTGCCATCGCGTTGCATGAAAACTTGAACCTTTCCAGCTCCACGACGCAGCTTGGCATCATAAGCACCGGTTAGGAAATCTCCACGCTCCTGAGCATGGCCGGCAATGAGCGCTTCCAAGGTTACCGACTCATCATAGAAATGATCCTGGAAACTCTTTCGCGTGTAGTTGTCATATTGCAAACGCTGATCCAGGCCTTCCTGTTTGAAGACCACCCGATCATGAATGCTGGCCACTTTTTCGTTACTTTGCGACGCCCCTTTGAGCACCTTTCGATGATAACTCTCTGGACGACGACGAATGTTGGCCAGCAAGTTGTGGCCCAAACCGCGAACGTCTAACTCGTATAGCATTCCACCTTGTGCGGGTGCTAACCAGCCAACAAGATGATTGTTTGCTAACCGCACCTCAGGCTGGAAGTCCAAGTTGTAGTCTTGGCTAGTTCCATCGATGAATTCAGAACTCCGGCCAGCGATTTGGTCGAGCAAATTGTCCGCTTCAATAAGCTCTTTGAAAACCGCGTTCCGCAAGTGGGGAAGATAAATGCCACCAAAGGCGCCGTGCCAATAGGTGCAATTGCACTGGCCTCGATAAAGATGATCTTCGGCGCGAGCGAGCAACTCATGACCAGGATGTTGTTCCCTTGCCTTCTCTAGTCGATCGCTGACATCCAGCATGCGACAGTACATCTCGTTCGCTTCGCCGTATTTAACTTTGAAGTTGCGCCATGAGCCGCCACGGACGAATCGTCGGAGCTTGTCCCAAATTGGCTCATGCTCGATAGCGTGCACGGATTCTTCGAAAACTTCCTGCTGAGCGACAGGAAGTGCCCATTCCGTCATCTCGCGGTAACTGCAGTCTGGCAAATAGACCTTGCCTGCAGGAGGTGTATTTTGAACGACATCAGCTAACCGCGATGTCTGCAACCAGTGGCGATTATCGCTCAGTGCATTAAGGAATTCGCGCAGCCAACCACGCTCGTAAACATGTACCTTGGTGTCCGGCCATGTTCCAAACTTCTCTCCGTCATCTCCGAAAATCAAGATCGCTCCGGGGTGCTGTTGGGCAGTCTCGCGAGCAAAGGCGATCATATCGGATACCGGTGCGAACGGAATCAAATAGCGCAGCTTTTCGCTTCCTGGGAATACTTTGAGCAAGCGACCATTATCTTCCGTCGCGTAGAAACCAAACAGTTCCTCTTGGGCACAGCCAGCTGCCTTGAAGTGGAAATCATCAAGAACGGTGTATTCCATTCCAGCATCAGCCAAGTCGCTGGTCAGACTACTCTCCCAGACTCGCTCGGGCACCCACATCCCGCGCACGTCGGTTTCGAATCTGTTTTCTAACCATTCGGTGTAACGCTTGATTTGACCGATTCGATCCCGACTAGGAAGCATCGTTAAGATGGATTCATAGAAAGGACCACCAATAATTTCAATTCGACCAGCAGCTACAAGATTTTTGATGCGGGCCATGTAATTTGGCTTACGTTCGTTAAGCCATAGCATTAATGGGCCGCTGGTGTGCAGCGAAATCCTCAGGTGTTCGTAGGGTTCGAAGACATCCAGGAATGGTAAGTAGCTATCCTCGTATGCTTGTTCAAATACGCCATCAAAGTTGCCTATTGGTTGGTGATTGTGCAACACCAAGCAAAGTTGAATAGGTGCGGTCATAATTCTCTCGTAAATCGTTTCAGAAGTTGCTTACAGGCAACGGGCATTTCAAATGCAAACGAACGATTTTTTTATCGTCGGCCGATCAATTCGCACTATAGCGTTATTTTACGCCAGCACTCCAATCAGAACGATTATTTTTTGCCGAGCCATTACAATCGCGCTATAACTTTCAGAACAATTGCCAATAGCCCTCCAGACACCCCACAGCCGCCAAAACCCCTATCCTAACAACATCCCAACAGGACGCTAAAAAGCTATACAGAGGCGCTTGCAAAATAGAGTCGAAGCGTTCGCGCCGCTTCTTCGGGGAGGATGGCATTGATTTGGCTACCAGAGCCCCATTCAAAACCGGCTAACTTTCCGAGACGCGGAAAAAGATCAAGACGCCAGTGGTGAGCATGCTCAATTGCATGAGCAAACGGCGCTGTATGAATAACGTAGTTGTAGCATGCTCCGGTCAGGGCATTTTCAAGAGTCTTGAGAGTTTTTTGTAAGTAGTAGGCGAGCTCATCACGTGACTCAACTGACAGAGTCTCAAATCGAGGCTGATGGTTCTTGGGATAAATCGAAACGAAGTAGGGGGCTCGACTTGCAAACGGACAAATTGCGACAAAATTCTCAGACTCCCAAACCACTCGACTGGAGTCAGCGAGTTCGCGTTCCATCAAATCGCAAACAGGACAAGTATGGTGCTTCTCCTGGAAAGCAAGCCACCGGTCACATAAATGACGTATTTCTGTTGGTAGGAAACTAGTCGCCATTAATTGGCTGTGAACATGGGATAATGTGGCGCCCGCAGCCGCGCCAGAATTTTTGAAAATGACCCCATAGCGTAAGCCTGGAGTATCGCGCCAAAAATTGAGTCGTTCGGCGTAGGACTGCAAGATCAACTGAACATGCTCTACCGAAAGCTGAGTGAGAGTTGTCTTATGTTCGCCGCATTCGATAAAGACTTCATGCGATCCATGAAAATGGGCCGACTGAAACAACTCTGGTGATGATGAAGAGGAGCTTGAATTTACTCCATCTTGATTTTCCAGTTGAGTAAAATTTGCCTGCTGACAGTTCGGCATGTGCGGCAATGAACTATCGGAGATTGATTCACGAAATCTTTTCGATGCATCTCCTTCGCACGGTAATTTTTCCCACATCAACTCGGGACTTAGCCCAGTGCCGGCTAAGCTCGAAACATCTCCCTTAAGGGCAGGATATTTGTTGGGGACAACTCGTACTTTCCACCCGCTGGGTAACCAGTTCTCATTGTCCCAACTATTTGCCGACCAGTTCTGGCTTGCCCACGCTGCATTGGCTTGGCGGTTACTTCCACCGTGACGACTGGAACTCTTGGGTCGTAACTCGTTTCTCGCTGATGCACTCCCCACGCGACGTGACAATGATTCCTCGGCGAGTGAATTAGTTCTGGGGAGCATCAACACGGCAACAGGTGTCTCTGACTCGTTACCCATGCAAAATGGACAATCGGTATGACGAGCAGCCTCTTCCGCTTGATTGGCGAATTCATCTGGTCGATGGGACCGTTGGGGTGCAAAGATCACCCACCGATCACTAAACCAATCATAGCGAAATTCACTCATGACAACTCTACGAAGTTTTATTTCTTCGGTCGTTTAGAGCAGCAGTGTACACCTTCTCGTACTCAATTGCACTTCGCTGCCACGACCAATCTTGCTGCATACCCGTATCAACAATTTTTGCCCACGTCTCCGGATGATGCCTAAACACTTCACATGCTTCGTGGAGGCAATTCTCCAAGGCTTCAACCGAATAATGGTTAAACACAAAACCAGTTGCCTTACCATCGCGGATATTGTCGAACGATGCATGAGTCACCGTATCTACTAATCCACCGACCGCATGAACAACTGGAGGCGTCCCATATTTGAGACTGTAGAGTTGGTTTAGTCCACATGGTTCAAAGCGACTGGGCATTAAAAAGATATCCGCTGCGGCCTCGATTCGATGCGCTAAACGATCAGAAAATTCCAATTTCAGCCCTAATCGGTGACCTGCCTGGGACGCCAGATAGCCCAAGGAATCATGGTACCGAGCGTCTCCCGTGCCGAGGATGACCCATTGGGCTGGGTAATGATGTACCCATTTGTGCATCAAAGGAATTACGAGATCCCATCCTTTTTGGTCAGCCAACCTCCCAACCAACCCAATCAGAGGTACTTCGGGGTCATAAGGAAGTCCAAATTCCTCGCATAGCTCTCGCTTGACGGTTGCTTTTCCCGCCGACCAATTATCTACCGAATACGTTTGCGGCAGAAATTTATCCGTAGCTGGGTTCCATATTCGATAATCGACGCCATTGACGATACCTGTCAAGCGATCAGCACGCTGTCTCAACACACCATCGAGCCCAAAGCCATTCTCAGCGGTCTGTATTTCGGCCGCATAGGTGTTGCTGACCGTCGTCAGGCGATCGGAGAAAACCAAGCCTGTTTTCAACAGATTGAGATCGCCGTGGTACTCCATTTGGTGCCAATTGAAATGCCGCCAGTCCATCCCAGTCCAATGAAAATCGCTCGAATGGAAGCGACCTTGGTACGCAAGATTATGGATGGTGACCACCGAAGCGGCATGGCGATACCATTGGTGACCTCCGTAGTTAGTGGCAATGTAAGCAGGAATAAGGGACGTCGGCCAATCATGCACGTGCGCAACATCCACCTGTAAACCGAGACACTCAACCGCTTGGGCTGCCGCCGCGCAGAAAAAGCTAAAGCGTTCGCAGTTGTCACGATAATCACCGCTGAGTTCGTTGTAGATTCCTTGACGATCAAAGTAATGAGGCTGATCCACAAAATAAAAATCAACGGCACAGTCTGCCGAGTCACTCGCCGATACCTCTGCTTTCAGCAAGCGGGCCGCAACTGTACGCCCAGACATTTGAACCGCGTAACCGATATCCGTGGGCCGAATATCAATCCCGGCTCGATATATATGGCGGTAGGCGGGCATGATGACAGTGCATCGATGACCACGACTGGCTAACTCGATCGGTAATGCACCACTAACATCAGCCAGTCCTCCCGTTTTGGCAAACGGAACAGCCTCGCTGGTAAACATGACAATATTCAAGATGTGCCTTCCCAGTCGTCAAAAGTCAGATTTCGAATTTCGCTACCACTCGCTGTACGCAAACCATCTCTGCAAACTACTTACGGTTCTTCCACTCCAAAGCTTTTACAGTCTCGAAAAGTGACGTATCCAAACGCCCATCGATCCTCAGTTCACATCGATCCTCAGTTCACATCGATCCTCAGTTCACATCGATCCTCAGTTCACCACCTTTCCGGCCACTATCACCGCCGGTCCGGTCACTGAACCTCTGGTTCTTTTC
>JAUMAI010000182.1:19365-40301 GCA_032116775.1 Pirellula sp.
ATTATCTCTTCCACGACTTCTGCTTGACAATCGCTCATCACCCCCGCGCATCCGTAAACTTTTTCGAATACTCTGGCAAATTCACCCGACTTTTCATACGCGATTGCTACAACCGTTACCGCTGTTTCAACTTATTTGCTAGGCCCCTCTACCAGGTAAATTTTTGCAAAAATTTTTGAATGATTTTTTTGAACGCCACAGAACCCTTTACGCTGCTGTTCACTAGTAGCGTTGGTACGATGTACAAAACATGTGCAACCGCAGGAGAGGTCGACCGTGCCAGGCTCGTCGCACCGCGTTTTATCCTCTGATCGGGAGATCCGTATCAGGGAGACAGGTTGGTTGCTAGCGAATCGCGGTTGGTAACTATTGTTCATCCAACGCCGTTCGAGGGATCTTTTTTGCGTTCAATGGAATGTGATTGAAACTCAGGTTGCTATTGGTTTCAAAGAAAGCGCCTGGGTATAATCAAACCAAGACGCTGGATCGCGACTGCGATTCGTGGTGTGTACGCGATCGGAATTGCTATTTGGCCAGACTGGTCGTTGCAGACTGTGTTTTGCTCGAGACTGTGTTTTGCTCGAGACTGTGTTTCGCTCCAGACTGTGTGGTGTACTAAATCTCAATTGGAGTGTAGTGTACTTCGATTGATGAGAGACGAGATTGAACGGTTGACTGCGTCAACAATTTAATTCTCTAAACGGTAATGACTAACCTGAGGAAATGATCCGGTGCTTTCTGTTCGTCCCAAAGTTGCTGAATTAGCCTTCCAGGTTTTTGGCCGTTCTCTACACCCCGAGCTGTTTGTTAATTTCCAAACCCGCGAGATTGAACGGGGTGATTACAAAGTCAGAATTGATTTGACCAGTGCAGGCCATGTCTTAACTTGGCTCCACAACGGAATGATCCTCACAGAGGTGGCGGCTTCGGCTCACCATCCCCTACCTCAAAAACGGCGACTGATATCTCAGCGGCTATTCGGTAAACGTAGCGACTGCTTAGAGTATCGCTCGACGGTTCGTTATTCCTATGACTTTGAGCTCGATACCGTAACACCAGACGTTTTTTGGATGCTACAGGAAAAATTGACGGTCGAGCCTGGCAATTATGATCTTATCCAGAGATTCGATTCCAGTGGCCGAATAGCCCTTGGGGCATTAAGTTTTATTCATCTAGATGTTCGCAATAAAACTTTTTGTATGCAGGCGATGCATACTTTTCCGGATGATCATGCCATTGTTCGCACCAATTGTTCGTTTACGCTGATTTAGCCTATTGTATGGCTTTGGTGTCCAGTAACGATTCTTTTGATCGCGCCCAGTTCTTGGGCCCTTGGCTGGAAAACTGAGCCGATTCGGCAAGCTTTGAGTGCAAGTCAAACTGTATCGAACACCGATAGATGCTCCCAGGTCGGCAGGGATGCATCGCAGACCCAACCAAATCGGTTGCAAGATAAGGAGCACGGAACGCACGGAACAAAATATCCTCCTGAAAGGTTTCAGGCGTGTCGCAACAAACCCCCGGTCATCTGCGTTTGCACAAGGAAGAGCACTCCGAAGCTGGCGCTCATTCATCAAACATCAATAGCTCGCTTATCGATCAGGTGATGCGTTCATTTTGCCAGGCAACAGGCTGGGCGCCTGTTGGTTCCCATGAGACGAAGCAACCGCGTACCCGCACTAGGCCCCCAGAACTCGATCCCATTGTTCGCAAATGGCAAGTTACCAGTGCCCTGCCTCTCGATGGTATGCTTGACGGACGAGACATGGATACTATGCCTGCGATCTCTGAGCAGGCAGCCCAAGAACTGCTCAACAACATCGCCGCTCTCATTACTCGATTGGAAGAAACCGAACGCGTTGTTTGGCGCCAAGAAGCTGAACTGGCAGCCAGTATCAGCCTGTCGATGAAAGCCGAGGACCAAGAGGATCTCGCTCTCAAGCTAGATCGACTTCTGGAACAAACCGCCTCAGCGGTTGGTTGCGACGCAGCTGCCGTGTATATGCTGGACGATGCGACCAGCGTCTTGAAAATGCGCAGCTGTATTGGAATTCCAAAGTCGCGACTTGCCCAACCAGCACGTCCATTGCGAGGAGCTTTAGCGGACTTGGAAGCGCTGCTCGGAAATGCGGTTCTGATTGACGACATCGCACTATCACCCCAGTGGCAATCCCCGGAGGTTTTTGGTAGCGCTTTAGTTGTCCCTATCGGCACGGCACAAATGCCGCAAGGCACAATTTGGTTTTGGAGTGAGCGAACCAAAACATTTAATTCATCCGAAATAGAATTAGCCAAACGCGCGGCCAGCGAATTGATGGCTCTGTTAGAGCGGCGATTACTATGCAAAGAGGTCTCAAATGCTCGCCAGATCACGCGAGCAATTGATGAAGTCGCGATTCGCCAAGCAACGCGGCTTCCCGATCCACAACCACTAGACCGGCGCATCGATTTGGCTGGAGTCACAGACTCGGGCGACAATGTCGCAACACAATTCCATTCTTGGATCCTGCGAGACGATGCAAAAGTCTTAGCGTGCATCGGCAGTGCCAAGTCCTCTGGAATGGATGGATGCATTGTTAATACGACTTTGCAAACAACCACCGAATTACTGTGGAAACAAGCGTTGACGGCCTCGCAATTAATGCGACAAACCAACGATCAAATGTGGGGACTCGGAGAAGGTGACTGGCGAAGTGCCCTATCGCTACTTGAGCTCGACTTAAGCACAGGCCAGGGTAGCCTGTGCACGGCGGGCCGAGGAGCATCGTATATCATCACCGCCAATGGATTCAGGCCCCTAGCTACGCCAGGACCACTCTTAGCAACTCAACCTGAGGCCGTTTTCTCGCATGAACGCTTTACACTAAATTCGCGAGATGCTCTCCTCATGTTCTCTCCGTTGCCTGCCAAAATATTCCAGAAGTGCGCCTTGGAGTTCAACGATCTGTTGCGAACTGCCCATGGACTACTTGGAAAACCAGCTCGCGAAATTATCGATCTGTTGACCCGTCGCTGGTTAGAACTCGGCCTGCCCTACGACGTCGAGAAGTCATTCATGTGGCTCACCCGAAACGAGGCGACGCCGAAGAAGAAACCTCGACCCATCGCAACCAGTCTCGTAGGGAGTGATTCCGGGACGCCTACTGGTCTAAAATCCAGGCGAATTCGCAAGAGCCGTTAATTCTTCACTGGGAATGCGCACTCGTAAGTCGAAGGTCTGTTCAGGCTGTCTCCAGTAGAGCAGATCTTCGTCACCCATTTTCCAGCACAAGAAAACCAAGCGATCTTCGTAACTCACCGGAAACTCAACTTCACCTTCACCCGAATTAACCAAACGGAGCCCGAGTTGAGTCAGTTCGTCGCGATAAGCATTCAGCTGACGCTCATCTGCTTCGAGATCACTACGACTTTCGGCTAACTCATCCGCATATAACTTGCCAGTTTTCCTTAGTCCCGCAACTTGGACTCGATTCAAATCGTGTCGACGTTGTTCAATTTGACGTTCTAGAACTTGGGCATCTGCAACAATGGAGCGCACCAACGGCAGCATAGCTCGCGCTTGGCGTAAATTGACAACGCTTGATGCTAAAGGTTGCAGTTTGCTCATGCGAACAACCTCCACGTAAGGAACTCCTAAAACATCCCGTCCTCTAAGTTTTCCTTGAGAGTCGTTATGGCACAACTGCAAATACCCGACGCTAGGACGGATTTTTTCTCAGCTCCAGTCCCTTCCATCGGCATCCCGTTTCAGGACAATCAAGTCAACTTTGAGATTTAACCGCCCTAGCGATGCAATCGGCTTGGCACCTCCCCGGGTGGTGTCCAAATTTCCACCTTACACTCAAGTCTATTTCGCAAAACCAGTTGGTGCCGCTGCAATTTGATGCAAACCACCCATTTTAGGTCAACTGCCAGCAAAACCGCACTCGGGCGTCACAAATTCTTCTATTCCCATGCGATAGCTCTCAAATTCTCCCCTCAACAGAAAGCCGTTCTTTTGTTATCCTTTCCCCTTTAATATTTGTCGGGGTCCCTCCGAGAGGCTGTAGCGCTATGTTGTTGGCAAATATTGCCCAGTACTTTTTCGGTTTCACAATTTTCATTGTGAGCGTTTTCCTCATATTGCTCATCCTGGTGCAGCGTGGTCGTGGGGGTGGTCTGGTTGGAGCATTGGGTGGACCGGGTGGCCAGAGCGCTTTTGGAACCAAAGCGGGTGACCTTTTTACCCGTATCACGGTGGCCACTGCTGCGATCTGGATTTTGCTACTCGCCTTAGCAGCCTACACCCTCAAGGAAAAAGACCTGCCTGAGACAGGTGGCTTGGTTGATTCGACCACGACGCTTTCCGATCCTAAAGCGGAAAAGGGAACCGAAGGTGCGGGTGCAAACCCAGCAGCGCCACCAGCTACGGGCGGACCAGTTGCTCCGGCTGAGTCAACTCCCCCAGTAGCTCCTGAGGCACCGGCAACCCCTGACGCACCGGCAAGTGAAGCACCGGCTGCTACCCCAACACCACCGGCTGAGGCACCAGCGTCCCCGCCAGCTGCTGAAACACCAGCCGCAACACCGCCAGCTGCAGAAGCACCTCCTACCGAGGCAACTCCAGCTCCAGCAGCTACACCTGAAAACAATCCTTCCCCTCCACCTGCAACGGGAAATGGTGGTTAAGTCTTCCAGCTTGACTTTCCTCCGGTGTTGTCTCGATGTGGCGTCGTTGTGAAATTGAATTTGCAGTTCGAACGCACCTGGCAACACTAAGCCTTTGGATTGATTGAGGATCGAACTTTGTTGAGTATGACAGGACATGGCGATGCAAGCTCCACTTCAGATGGGCTGCGCATTTCTGCCGAAATTCGGTCCGTAAATAATCGCTTTTTGAAAATCAGCTGTCGCTTAAGCCCGGTGATTGAATCACTAGAGCCGCAGATTGAAGCTTTACTGCGCGAATTTGTCCGTCGTGGTACCGTGCAGGTGCAGATGCGAGTTGAGACAGCGGCAGGAGAAGATGCCTATCAACTGAACGGCGACGTCTTGAGAAATTACGTTGCCCAGTGGAGAAGATGGTCGCAAGAGTTGGGGCTCTCCAGCGACCTTTCGATTCGCGAGCTTTTGACTTTACCTGGTGTTATTGCCAACGGAGTTGCGGCCCAAGATCGAAGTGAGGCAATTACGGTAGCTGCGTTGGAAGTGATCAAACAGGCCGCGACACAACATCATCAGATGCGTAGTGCCGAAGGTCGTGCGATGGCTCAATCTTTGGCGCGCAGCATTACTGACCTTAAGACTCACAGCGACGCGATTGCCGAACGCAGTCCGACTGTCGTCCGTGAACATGGCGAACGCATGGAAGCAAGAATCCGTCAAGCCTTTGAATCGGCGCAACATAATTTTCAACCCGCTGATCTGCTGCGTGAAATGCAGATCATGGCAGATAAGTTAGATATACACGAAGAGACAGTAAGGCTTCGCAGCCATCTCGAACAATTCCTCGGCATTCTTAATTCCAAGGAGAGCCAAGGAAGAAAACTGGATTTCTTGATACAAGAAATCTTTCGGGAAACGAACACGATTGGCTCTAAAGCCAATGATGTCACTATTGCCCGACATGTAGTGGAAATGAAAACGATTATCGAGCAAATGAGAGAAATCGTTCAAAACATCGAGTGAGTTTTCCGTGCTGTACTCCAGCCTGCAGAACTCATTGAACAAGAAAAAACAACGCGAAAACTGCTTCAGCCATAAAGCCTTTCACTGAAGCCTGGAGTCGCAGCACTGGGAAAGTGAATCAAACTGGGATGGCTTCCAGTTTTAATGAGAGAGACTCGAAAGGTGCAATAATAGTTTTCGAGGAATGAAATGATGCAAGCCTTGAGAGTTAACGCAGGGAAAATGATCATCATTTCGGGACCGTCGGGAGCTGGCAAATCAACCGTTGTCAAAGAGCTACTGAGTCGTCAGCGATTACCGTTGCAACTCAGCATATCGGCGACAACTCGCCCGCCTCGTCCTGGGGAAGAGGATGGCCAAGATTACCATTTTCTTGCGGCGGAAGAATTTCAGCAGAGACGACGAAACAATGCGTTTCTCGAATGCAAAGAAGTTTTTGGTCGTGGACATTGGTACGGAACCTTACGGGAACCAGTATTAACTGGAATTCGACAAGGATATTGGATAATCTTAGAGATTGATGTGCATGGTGCGATATCGGTCCTGGACGAATATCCAGAGGCAATTAGCATCTTTGTACATCCCGGTTCAATGGTAGAACTGGAAAGACGATTGCGAAATCGTCAGACAGAAGACGAAGCAGCTATTCAAAGGCGATTGGAAGTTGCTCGGGAAGAAATGGCGTTTCGCCAAAAGTATAAATACGAAATAGTCAACCACGCAGTTGAACAAACAGTTGAAACCATTCAACAGCTATTAGAGCAGCACCAATAGGGAGCCGAATATGTTAGATGCTTTGAAAGAAGAAGAGATCGTTAACAAAGTTGGTGGTCGCTTTAAGCTCTCCACACTGATTCAAAAGCGACTGGTTCAACTCAACCGAGGTTCGCGGCCGCTGGTCGACACACGCTCGGAAGACAAGATGGAAATTGTGTTGCAAGAAATTATGCAAGACAAAATCTATTTGAATATGTCGGGCGAAGTGAAAATTACCGGCGAAAGCACCGACATGGGTGACTTCCTCGACATGGACACCAGCGATTTATGATCGATGGCCACATCGTTGTAGGCGTTGGCGGTGGTATTGCGGCCTACAAGGTCGCCGAGGTGGTTTCTAAGCTAGTGCAACAAGGACGCCAAGTCCGCGTTGTCATGACCCATAGCGCGCAAAAGTTTGTAGGTGCGGCGACATTCGCCGCACTTACAGGCCAACCTGTTGCCACTAGTAGTTTTTCATCCAGCTATCCGCTGGGTGCTCATATCGAGTTAGCGGAAAAGTGCCAGATGCTGCTGATTGCTCCCGCAACCGCCAGGCTTCTAGCTAGTAGCGCTCACGGGCTGGCAGACTCCTTGCTTAGCACACTCTACCTCAACTGCCAGTGCCCGGTACTGATGGCACCTGCCATGAGTGCACCGATGTGGGACAAGCAAGCTGTCCAGCGAAACCTGGAACTTTTGCGGCAAGATGGAGTGCGCCTCATCGGTCCAGGACAAGGTTGGCTAAGCTGTCGCAAAATAGGAACTGGCAGAATGGCTGAGCCGCTGGAAATTCTGCAAGCGATTGACGAAGTCCTACCTATCACTTCGAAGTAAAGAATTCGTTCTTCGATATGTTTTGAAACCTTTGCTTCTTCGCTGCTGCCGTTATCGATTTCGGAAACTATTAGCGTGTCCCATATCCTCATCACCTCCGGCCCAACGCGCCAGTATCTGGATCCGGTGCGTTACATCACCAATGCGTCGAGCGGGCGTATGGGAGCCGCAATCGCTGAGGCTGCCTTGAGCCTGGGTCATCGCGTTACGATCGTGACTGGGCCAGTGTCAATTAACTACCCGGAACAAGCCGAAGTTCACCCTGTGGTCACAACTCAAGAAATGCATGATAAAGTCGCGGAACTTTTCCCGGCCTGCGATTGCTTGATAGGTGTCGCGGCACCTTGTGATTACATGCCGCGGCGCGTTGAAGACCACAAACTGACGAAAACAGGTGAACCCCTCAAATTGGAATTGATTGAAACGGTTGATATCGTGGCTGCGATGGGAGCCAGCAAGCGGCCGGGGCAATATGTAGTTGGCTTTGCCCTGGAAACCGAAGATCGACGTTTCAGAGCCCTAGCTAAAATGCAACGTAAATGTTGCGATATGATTGTGTCCAATAGCGAAACAGCCATTGACTCCCAAACCACCAATGTTGAAATACTCGTCCCAGGTGGCCAAACGTTGGCCATGGCTGAGGGGAGCAAAGCGGAAGTTGCTATGGTTATCATGCAATCCATTCATCGGCAACTGCTCAAGCACTCTTCGCAACAGTAACCTAACCTTTTTGAATCCCAACGCGTTTTGCAGCCATGGTTGATCTCAGCGTAAACATCGGCAAACTTCAGCTTAAAAATCCGATCCTCGTGGCCTCGGGAACTTTCGGCTACGCTCGAGAAATGGAACGGGCGGTGCAACTAGAACAACTGGGGGCAATTCTTCCGAAGACGATTACTCGAGATCCTCGTCCTGGCAACGCGCCCTGGCGGACGGTAGAAACCAGCAGCGGTTTGCTCAATGCCATTGGCCTGGACAACGATGGCATCGATTACTTCATGCAAAATCATTGGCCATATCTAAGCCAGATTGGCACACCAGTGATCGTCAGTATCGCAGGAAAAACAGAACGAGACTTCATCGAACTTGCCTCGAAACTCGAGAGCTTGGGAAATGTGGCGGCGATCGAACTTAATATTTCTTGCCCCAATGTTTCCGGTGGTGTTGATTTTGGAACAGATCCAGCACTCTGTCAGAAAGTAGTAGCGGGTTGTCGCAACGTCACCCAAGCAGTGCTTTTAGCCAAACTAACCCCCAACGTTACCAGCATCGCAACGATTGCCAAAGCGGCAGAGCAGGGGGGCGCTGATGGCGTTTCTTGCATTAACACAGTTTTAGGTATGGCAATTGATTGGCGTCGCCGCAAACCCATCCTAGCCAATGTCGTCGGCGGACTCAGTGGACCAGCCATCAAACCCGTTGCATTACGCTGCGTGCATCAAGTCGCTCGTGCCGTGTCGATACCCATCATAGGCATCGGTGGCATCTCCTCCATCGATGATGTCATGGAGTTTCTGGTGGCTGGTGCCACAGCGGTTCAGATCGGCACAGCAAATTACTATGATCCTACGATCTCGCTTCGTTTGATCGGGGAACTTAGCCAAGCCTGTGAAGAACTCGGTGTATCGTCCGTACGCGATGTAGTACGATCCTTGCAATTACCCACATAATTCGTCTTTATCACCTCAATCTGTAAATAATTATCCATGCGTGTACTCTCTGGAATTCAACCGACTGGTCGCTTTCATTGGGGCAATTATTTCGGCGCTATCCGCCAATACATCGCGTTCCAAAACGACCATGAAGCTTATTACTTTATTGCAAACCTACATGCACTCACGACACTTCGTGAACCGGCAGTACTGCGTGGCTACACGCTCGATGCAGCCATGGACTTACTAGCGCTCGGCTTAGATCCGAATCGCGCGACTTTGTTTGTTCAATCGGATGTTCCGGAAGTGAGCCAACTCTGTTGGTTACTGATGACAGGCACTCCTTTAGGACTACTGGAACGCTGCCATGCCTACAAAGAAAAGAAAGCCCGTGGCTTGACCGCGGATACGGGACTCTTTACCTATCCAGTCTTAATGGCAGCAGACATCTTGGCATTTGATTCCAATTTAGTGCCTGTTGGTGAAGATCAAGTCCAACATATTGAAGTATGCCGCGACTTAGCTCGAAGTTTCAATCACCACTTCGGCAAGGAAGCGTTTGTCATGCCAGAGGCTCGGATCACTGTTGATGCCGCCAAGGTTCCTGGAACCGATGGACAGAAAATGTCCAAGAGCTACGACAATACGTTGCCCATCTTCGAAGATGTGAAGCAACAACGCAAAAAGATTATGCGTATCACCACCGACTCTCGTCCGATGGCTGATCCGAAAGAACCAGAAGACGATCATCTGTTCCAACTTTACCGATTGGTGGCTACAGCTGCTCAGACCGAGGAAATGGCTGCACTTTATCGACGTGGTGGTTTTGGTTACGGAGAGATCAAAAAAGCCCTCGCCGATTCCGCCGAAAATTACTTCGCCGAACCTCGTGCAAAACGTGCAGAACTAGAAAACAAACCACAAGAAGTCTACGAAATCCTCGCGGCCGGTGCTGCAACCGCACGACGCAAAGCGGCGGAGGTTCTGCAGCGAGTTGAAGATGCATGTGGTATTCGCTACAAAACCAAGTAACAATGACTCCGTATCTCTTGTCTTAATTTATACTGTGTTCGCCACCAGGAATCTTGGTCATGTCTTCGTCGAGCTATCCACCCAAACGTTCTCGTGTTATCGGTTTGGGCACCGATATCATAGAATGCGCTCGCATAGGGGAGATGATTCACAAACATGGTGAACTGTTTCTCAATCGAGTCTTCACCCAACAAGAAATTGCTTATTGCAGTTCGCGAAAAACATCTAATCAACACTACGCGGGCAGGTGGGCTGCCAAGGAAGCGGCGTTGAAAGCGTTGGGAACTGGTTGGGCTAAAGGGATTCAGTGGACCGATATCGCAGTCGGTCATGAGTTGGGTGGCAAACCAATCATATCGATTGGTGGCGTTGCCTCGGATATCGCCCGCGAGCAAGGTATCGACGAAATCCTCCTGAGCATTTCTCATTGTCGGCACTACGCTGTCGCCTACTGCATCGCGGTCTCTTACGATCAGACCTAGTACTGCCGGATTTCAAGTCACTTCTGCAAAGCCACAGCGGTTGCCAGGACCGAAACCGTGACTAACGCCGACGGCAAATCCGTCAGTAATCCCCATCAATATCTTCCCCTGCCGAAAGCCGCACGCTTCGCCATTGATCGCCACCCCAAAACTGACCAATCGATTTCGGCTGAAAAGCGAGTGGAGTCAACGATGTGCTTGGCTTTCACCTTGCGATTCCGCAGGCGATCCTAAGGGAAAACTAGCCACCATTAAACAGCGTGTTTTGGATTGAAGTCTGGAATTAACTCACCTCAAAAGGTTGCATATAGCTAAGCGTTTAGCGATAATTTAACTTGATATGCGATTTTCGGTTTCGCGCCCTCCCTCCCCAAACCAACCGAAGCCCCTATGCCAGTTTCCTCACCTGCCTAGCAGGATTCGGACGCTGGAGTTCAGCCAACCATAGAACAGACTGTATGCCGCTTCTAACTGTATGCCGCTTCAAAAATGGCTGAGCAAACCGCATCAATCCTACCAATTTGGCTTTCCAACTCATGGAATGAGTGACGCAATGACAAAGACGTTAAGAACGATCATGCACCAATTCGGTTGTCTGGCAGTTGGCCTTTTCGCAAGCTTCGTCACAACGACCGTTGTGTCAGCCGAAGAGACTGCTGCCCCAGCCCAAGTTCAGGCCGCACCCATTCCCCTGAACGACGTTGTTCGTCTAGAAATTCAACCCAGCTTCACCGCGGAATCTCAGAAGTTATCACTACGAGGTAAGGACTCCGCCTTTCAACTTATCGTCATCGGTCACTGCGCTGACGGTCGCCAATTCGATGTCACTCGCAGCATCGCTTACAAGCTAGCGGCTGATAACATCGTACGCGTAAGTTCGTCAGGTTATATCGAGGCAACCGGTGATGGAGAAACGCAACTTGAGCTGTCGACACCGTCGGGCTTAAAAACGGCGCTACAGATATCTGTTACTCAGTTTGCTTCTGACGTACCTATTCACTTTGGTAATCAAATCACACCGATCTTTACCAAATATGGTTGCAACGGCGGCGGCTGCCATGGCAAATCGGGCGGACAAAATGGATTCAGGTTGTCTTTGCTTGGATTTGAACCAGGCGATGATTATCAATGGCTAGTTAATGAAGGACGTGGACGACGACTTTTTCCAGCGGCCCCCGATCACAGTCTGTTACTGCAAAAAGCCATCGGTAAGATGCCCCACGGCGGTGGCGCTAAGATGAGTGAGGATAGTCCACCCTATCGAATCATGCGTCGTTGGATTGAACAAGGTATGCCGCAAGGTGCAGCCACCGATGCTGTCGTCAGCGCCATCGAGATATTTCCTAAACAAGCTCGTTTACGCGCCGGTGAGTCTCAGCAGCTTTCTGTTCAAGCACACTACAGCGATGGAACCACCACCGATATCACGCGGATGACTACCTTTGAATCGAACGATCCAGAAATGGCTGAGCTGACTCCAGAGGGCTTGGTCACTCTTGGAAAGATTCCAGGTACGGTTGCCGTCATGGCTCGATTCCAAGGGCAGGTTGCCGTATTTAGAGCGATCGTACCTTTGGGAGCTCCCGTGGCGTCGCTGCCCCCCGCGGTCAATTTGGTAGATCAACATATTTTTGCTCAGCTTCAGTCATTAGGTTTACCACCTTCCGCGATCGCAGATGACGCAACTTTTTTACGTCGCATTACGGTTGATATCGCAGGTCGCCTACCTCGTGCAGAGGAAGCAGAACAATTCCTGGCCGATACTTCAGCTGATAAACGTCAGCGATACATTCAGTTGCTCTTGGATGGCAATGACTATCCAGCGAATTTTGCCACTAAATGGGCCGCTATCCTCCGCAATAAGAGAAATAGCCCTGATGATCGCTGGCGCACATATGCATTTCACCAATGGCTCTATGAGCGTATCTCCAATAACGTTGGTATGAATCAACTAGTAACTGAATTGTTAACGGCCAGCGGTACGCCGGAAGATAATCCAGCAGTTGGTTGGTACAAAGAGCTCACCGAACCCGAAGCTCTTGTCGAAGATACTGCTCAGCTATTCCTCGGTCAAAGAATCGGCTGTGCCAAATGCCACCATCACCCTCAAGAGAAATGGAGCCAAGCTGACTATTATGGCTTGGCTGCATTCTTCACTCGCATTGGACGTCGCGGTGATGTTCGCGCATCGATCACTCGCGTCGTTCATCAGGTCGGCGAAGCAACCGCTCGCCATCCACGAACGGGAGAAGCTCTAAAACCTCGAGGTTTGGGAGCCGAACCAGTTCCCGTTGATGCCTGGCAGGACCCTCGTGAAGTTCTGGCAAGCTGGCTAACTGCTCCAGACAATCCATTTTTTGCGAAAGCTGTTGTCAACCGGTACTGGAAGCACTTTTTCGGCCGCGGTCTGGTTGAGCCGGAAGATGATATGCGATTGACCAATCCCGCAAGTCATCCCGAATTGCTGGACACATTGGCGGCTGACTTCATTGCTCATAATTACGATGTCAAACACCTCATCTCGCTACTCTGCAATAGTTCTACTTACCAACTGTCAGCAATCCCGAACGAGTTCAATGTTGACGACAAATCAAGCTTTTCGCGCTACTATCCCAAGCGACTAGCGGCCGAAGTGACACTTGATGCTGTTGATCAAATTACTGGACAAGCAACTGTGTTCAATGGCCTACCTGCTGGAACATTAGCGAACCGATTACCAGACAATGGTTTCCCATCATACTTCTTAACCGTTTTTGGAAGACCCGAGGGAAACAGCGCTTGCGAGTGCGAACGCAGTAGTGAAGCAAATCTGGCTCAATGCTTACACCTCATCAACTCGGAAGAGGTTCAGAAGAAGCTTCGCGCTGATACGGGATTGGTAGCTCAGCTCGAGAAATCCAAAGACGATCTCCAGGGCGCCATTCGCTCCCTGTATCTACGAGCTTACTCTCGACCACCTGAAGCTAGTGAAACAGAAATTGCCATTCGTTATTTGCAGAGCAAGCCTGATCTACGAGCCGCTTTCGAAGACTTGGCTTGGACCTTAATGAATACGAAGGAGTTTCTATTCAATCACTAAAAGCCTTACATCATGGCGAACGGTTAAGCAACATTGACATTGGTGAGTAAACTCAATAGGTCTGCTCACGATTCACCTGGAGTATACATCTTGATTTCCACTTACACCCGACAGATAGGTAGCTGCTATATTATCGCCCTAGCACTGGCGATGTTTGCTTCCATATCTTCGGGGCAATTGCCGATTCATCAGCTGCACACAGTGACGCCACTTGGCTCACAACGTGGCCAGTCTTTGCAGATCACCGTCGGTGGTCCCGATATGGTCGATGTTCGCGAACTTATTTTCTCGGATCCAAACCTCAAAGCGCAATTGGTACCTGGTGCAGCAGATCCACTCACCGAGTTGTCGCAGCCGCAATGGGGCAATTTCAACCTGACGATTCCAGCCGAGCAGCCGCCAGGAGTCTATGAGGTATGGGCTGTTGGGCGTTACGGTGTTTCTAACCCAAGACGTTTTGTGATTGAGTCACTACCAACAATTCCCGAGGCTGGGACAAACACCACACTGGCCTCTGCCCAAGCTATTGCCAAGCCGCAAGCTCTATATGGTAAGTGTGATCCAGCTGTCATCGATTATTACAAAATTGATTTAACCGAAGGTGAAACCATCACTATCGAATGCTGGGCCAAAGCGGTCGACTCGCGATTGGCTCCCATGATCACGATACAGAATGGCATAGGGAGAGATTTAGTTGTCCAACGTGGCTCGGAGACTCGAGATCCGCGCTTGCAATTCACAGCCCCAGCGGCTGGCTCTTATTACCTGACAGTTCGCGATTTTCTACTTGATGGTGGTGGAAACAGTTTTTACTGGCTCAGAGTACAGCCTGGCATTGGCATCGATGAATTCACTCCCTCGGCAGCAGCTTCTGCGACATCGATTGACTGGAAAACCTTTGGCTATCTCAGCAAGCCGGGAACTGCTCCGAGCAGAAACGAGATTTCGAGTGGTAATGCGGCCGTTCCAGAAAACGCTAGCACTTGGTGGAAACATCCGAGACTTCCATTTTTGAAACCTGCTCAAGCAACGGTACCGACATTTGAAGTACTCGCGGCAGATGGGACTGCTCACCACATCGCCTGGTCACCACCTGGTACCAAGATATATGCGGATGTCGCTGGCTCGACGCAAGTCAAGGAACCAACACCTATTGAATTGCCTGCAGAAATCACTGGACGCCTTCCGGCCCAAGCCCAGGATTTGTACTTCAAATTCAACGCCGAAAAAGGAGCAAAATTATTTGTTGATGTTGGAGCTTCGCGACTGGGTGATAACAGTGACCCAATCGTTGCCGTTGGTCGAATCATCGATGCTGAGCAACCTATATCTTGGTTCGCCACCCTTGACGATCCAGCCAATCGTGAAGCTAGCCGTCGTGCTGAATATGATTTGCTCAGCGACGATCCGATTGGCGAAATCGCCATCCCAGAAACGGGTAGCTATGTGATTCGGTTGCGCAATCAATATCGTTCTCTCGCCGGTATGCAACCGAAATATCGATTGGGAATCCGAGCCGCCAATCCCGACTTCCAGATCTTTGCAGCAGTCAAGCAGCTAAAGCGAGGCGGAGATCAGCAAACACCTCTATCTTCACTTAATTTAGTACGCGGTAGTAGCCTCCCAGTACATGTATTAATCCAACGTCGCGATGGTTTCTCTGGTACGATCGATGTCAAAGTCGAGCAATTACCGACTGGAGTCACTGCGAGTCCCTTAATCATTCCAGGTGGACGGAGTGATGGCTGGTTATTGCTTAACGCTGCGGCCGATGCAACCCCTGGCTTGGCCTCACTAAGCATCGTAGGCCAATCCGTTGATAACAATCCTCAGCTCACCCGCCAAGCAACTCCCCTGGTAGTTGCCTGGGATTCGCCTGATCGCAACAACACTCCCGCTGTATTTAGAGTGAGTAGCCAATTGCTGCTGGCAGTGACAGAAGAACCGCTGCGTGTTTCTCTGACAGCAGCGAGTGAGAAACCTGTCAACGAACAAGGAAGAATTATCGCTGCTCCAGGAGAAGAATTAAAAATAAACTTTCAAGTGAAGAGGGATGGTGGCTTTGCGGGAGAAGTCAAAGCCAAACAGCAAGGGCTGCCTGATCCGTGGGGAGCCCCCGAAATAACTCTTGCACCTGATGCAACACAGACCACTTGGACCGTAAAGATCCCCGCCGAGAATTCCGCTGGTGTTTATAATTTTTACTTTCGTGGCGATCTAGCCATTCCGTTTCAGGTGAATCCTCAACAAATCCCATTCCTGACGCAATCGAAAGAAAAATTGGTTCAGAAACAACAAATGGCTCAGCAAGAAAAAGATGCTGCGACAGCCGCCGGTAATCAGGAACAAATAACCGCAGCGGATGGGAAACTGACAGAGATTAACAACCGTATCACACAAATTGACAAACAAATCGAAGAAGCGAACAAGGGCAATGCAGTTCAGAATAAAGATATTGCCCTATGGACGAACAGCTTTGTGCTAGAAGTGAAAGCCCCTACACCATGATTGCTAAACAGAACTTCTACTTTCTATCATTGGTTATCATTGGCACTCTTTCCCCAACAAGCTTTGCGGAAGGCAATCCCGATGATGCTAAAGCTCTAGCGATCATCAAGAGCAAGTGTGTTGCTTGCCATAACACGACCACCGCAGAGTCAGACATCATTTTGGAAACGCGAGAGCAATTACTCGCAGCTCACAATGAGAAATCTTTAGTGGCACCAGGTAAGCATGCCGAAAGTTTGGTCTGGCAATTAGCTAGCCGGAAGGTAGAACCGGTGATGCCACCAGCAGATAACGATGTTGGAGCTACCCCGTTAACGGACGAAGAAATCGCATTGCTGGCAGGCTGGATTGACCGTGGCGCTGTTTGGTCGCAGGGTGATGCAGTCGCGATGAAGTTCCGAGACTTACCCGCTGACAAATTACCCATTCAATCGGTAGCGATGCAACCCGATGGGACTCGCGCTGCTGTGGCGTGGGGTAATAGGGTCGGAGTGGTTCGCATCCCTGGTGGTGAAGTAGAAGGTTGGCTGTTGGATCCGAAACTTACCAACCCGACCACGGGCGCTGCGATTAAGGCAACGGATGTCGATTTCGTTCAGGCAGTTGCCATCTCCAACGATGGCCAACACATCGCTACCGGCGGATTCCGCTCATTTCGATTATGGAAAAAGAAGGCACCTGAAAAAGAAAAGCAGGTGGGAATCGAATCCCCAGCACCTGGAAAATGGATCGTCGGTGGAACACACGCAGCGTTTGTCCGTGATGATGGCAGCTTTACCTTGATTGACGTACAAAGCAACGCGGTTTTGAATCCCAACACGCTTGTTTTGGGCCAGCCTCTACACCAAATTTCATTTCATCCAACTGAGCCAATCGTCGCGATTTGTCGCAAAGATCAAATTCTCTTGACCTACCATCTGCAATCGGGTGAGTTAAAAGTGTTGGGCAAACTCAACGCTCTGCCTGAGCAGATCTTCGTGCTAGGCATTGGAGATGTCGCCATTCTCCGAGCAGGTAATCTCGAAAGTTATCAGTACAAGAATTTCGAGAACCCAAGTATCGACATCGCTCCAGCGGCAACTGCCGGCGTTGCTGATGCGGCGAATCCTCTCGTCACTGCTCTGACGGCAGCCTATCCCGATTGGCGTCCGGCGGTCGATTTAGCAGCCATGCCCAACAGTCCATATGCCGATTGGGATTTGGCGACCTTGCAATGGCAGGCCCAAATTGCAGCCCGCAAAGTTCAATCTGCAGAAGGTGATGTGAAAGCAGCCCAGGAAGAACTTAAAGGTGAAGAGACCAATAAACAAACTTTAGATGGAGAAGTAACGAAGGGCCAAACCGCAGTGGACGAAGCGAAAAAGGAATTGGCTGCCAAACCAGAAGATATGCCGATCGCCGAGAAGGTTAAAAAGGCCGAGGCGGGCTTAGAGACCGCGAAAGATGCAGTAAAACGGGCGGATGAACGGATCGTCGCCCTCAAAGAAAAAATCACAGGGCTAGAAACTGTGACCAATCAAATGAAGCAAGCATCCGAACAAGCTCAAAAGGCTTCCACCGATTTTCAAGCCCAACTGGGTACAGGTGTCAGCAAACCAACCATAGCGGCAGCAGAACGTGGCCGCTCTGGCTGGAAAGCAATCGTTGATCAAAGTGGATCGTTGTCACTGCTTGATGGCGCCAATCAAACGGTAACTGCCGTGCGGGGACAAGTTAAAGATGCTAATTCGCTCAAGAGCCTGGGCAATGATCGCTGGTGGATCGGTTTCGGTAACGGTAAGGCAGAAATCTGGAAACTTCCAACCGGCTGGGACCTAGCTGCTGGGCTTGGCTCACCTTTGGACGCAAACCCATTCCCTGATCGCGTCACTGCTTTGGCGTTTTCGCCAGACGCTTCGAAACTGGTCATTGGCAGTGGCGAACCTAGCCGAAGCGGTATGATCTATCTGTTTGACTTGGCGAGCAATCAAATTGTAAAGTCGCTGCCAGATGCCCACAGTGATGTTGTGGTTTCTCTCGCCTACTCACCAGATGGTGCCCAACTTGCATCTGGCGGAGCGGATCGAATGGCCAAGATCTGGAAGGCGGATTCGCTCGAATTCATCAAAACCTTAGAAGGCCATACCCATCACGTCAATTCCGTCAGCTGGAACTGCGATGGCCGACAGTTATTGACAGCCTCGGCTGATACCACTGTGAAGGTTTGGAATGTGAGCACTGCCCAACAAATTAAAACCTTGGATCTCGGCGATGCAGAATTAAATGCTGCAGTCTTCGTGGCCCAAGCTGATCAGATGGTCGTCGCCGCATCCACACAACCTGTTACCCGACGCAACACGTCCGATGCCGGACAACAGAATGCCTATGCCTGCGACTCCGACTACACGTTCGGAATAGCCATAGATCGCACTGGACAGCGAATTCTAGCTGGTGGCAGCCAGGGAACTCTTCGAGGCTGGAAAGTAGATCAGACCGCAATTTTGAAACTTGCCACGCCAACTGTGCCTTAGATTCTGCGGTAACTTCGAGCGGCGAAATTGGTTCAGAGTGCTGGTGTAATGCTTCAAGCTTGACTTAGGTACTATGGTAAAAGGTGGACCAAGCTTATTAGCACCCTGAGCTCGATTGCTGAATGAATCCCCAGAAGATCAATCGGTGAAGCCCACCGCATTCTGCAATCGAAGGTTGCCAATAAGCTTGGTCCTATTTGAAAAAGCTTGAAGCCTGTTCGTGACGAACCTGCGTCTCACCGTCAAGTTCGTCATCGAATGTAGCCACCCGGCAGGACATCCAGTCCTCCCTAAGTACCCATATTATCGAAATTACCCAACCATCCCATGACCCGTTTTCGTCTTTTTTTGCGCTCTTTTCTAGCAGGTAATAAATGATAGAGCAGCCAAAAAAGAATCCGTCGTCGCCAGGGAATGGGAAAGCATTGAAAAACTCAACCGGTAGCGTTGGTTGTCGCGGCCTATCCGTCGCGTTTGAGTCGGCTCGCTCCATTCTCGATCAGCTCGATCTAGATGTTCAGGGTGGAGAAATTGTGTCGTTGCTAGGCCCCTCTGGTTGCGGCAAGAGTACATTGCTTCGCGCGATCGCAGGACTCCAGCCTATCCAGTCTGGCACGATCACGATCGATGATGCCGCGGAGAGAAGTGGACAAGGACTTTCATTTGTATTTCAAGACTCAACACTTCTTCCCTGGAGAACCGTTTTAGAAAACGTCATGCTTCCCCTAGAATTGGCTGGTCAGCGAGGGGCCGCACGACAAAGGTCTAGTACGCCAAAGGATTTGGTTGTTCAGACACTAGAGCAAGTAGGCTTAGGGCCAGAGCATTTCAAAAAGTTTCCTTCCGAGTTATCGGGGGGCATGCGGATGCGAAACTCCTTAGCCCGGGCGTTGGTGACTGATCCCAATATCTTATTGCTCGATGAGCCGTTTGCTGCATTGGATGATATTTTGCGAACTCGGCTCAATGAGTTATTGCTTGATCTATGGAGTAAACGCCAACGCACGATTCTCTTTGTAACGCACAATATTGCCGAAGCTATTTTCTTGAGTCACCGAATAGCCATTTTATCTAAGGGAAAGATCGCCCGTTGGATCGAGGTTCCTTGGAGTTTTCCTCGAACTCGAGACCTACGTTCCAATCCTGAATTCGGGATGTTGTATGGTCGGATCTCGGAAGTCTTGGCGGAGGTTTCCTGATGAATCAATCAGCCCAACGACAATGGTGGGTGAATCTCTCAGCACCCTTGTTGTCCATTCTGTTGTTGCTCATTGTCTGGCAAGGAGTCGTGAGTCTTGGAAAGATACACCCGGTGATCCTGCCGAGCCCGAGCGGAGTTATCAAGGCGTTGTGGGACAATCAAAAACTTTTAATTCAAGGCTGCATCATCACGGGTAAAGCTGCACTTGCGGGTTTAGCTGCCAGTGTTTTATTGGGGAGCTTAATCGCTATTCTTTTTAGTCAATCACGCCTAATTCGAGCAGCCTGCTTTCCTTACGTCATTTTTTTGCAAACCGTGCCTATCGTAGCCATCGCGCCGCTGTTAATCATTTGGTCAGGATATAATTTTCGAACGATTGTGATTGTTTCCTTCATTATCAGTCTATTTCCCGTTGTTTCAAACGTGACTGCTGGCCTACTGAGTGTTGATAGAAATCTCGTGGACTTATTCACTCTCTACCGAGCCAATCGCTGGCAGACACTGTTCCGTCTGCGAATTCCTGCCGCAATTCCAAGCTTGATCCTTGGGGCAAGAGTAAGCAGTGGCTTAGCGGTGATTGGAACCATCGTCGGTGAGTTCTTCGTGGGTAGCGGCGGAAACTATGAGGGCTTGGGAACCCTGATGACGGGCTGGCAAAGTCTCCAGAAGACCGACGCCCTGATGGCTGCCGTAATCGTCAGCACACTGCTGGGTGTCGCGATGTTTGGACTGGTAAATCTTATCTCCGTAACCATTTTTAGACGCTGGACCAAGGCTGGCGGCCTCATCTGATAGGAAAGCGGCAAACTGCCCTATCCACTGGACGCTTGTCTCAGTAACCTTCTGCAGTGTTAAATTCGGCGTGATCGCTACAGAATTCGTTGGCGTTCTTTCGGTAAAGCTAAATCCAACCGATTCAGTTTGACACATCTTAAATCAGTTGTACGGTTTGGCGTCGTATCAGCATCGAAACAGGCTGCAGGCGGTTCGTCGACCGATCTTGGGCTATCCCCATTCTTGCCCGCTTTGTCGCGAAAGGATTTTCAAAGGACATCATGGCAACAGCAATTATTATCACGTTCGTCATCGGATATCTGATGATTGCTCTGGAGCATCCACTCCACATCGACAAGGCTGCCAGCGCTTTGTTGACTGGCGTTATCTGCTGGACTATTTACATGTTCGGCATTCAGGACTTGGTACAGGAAAGCA
>JAUMAI010000183.1:0-18250 GCA_032116775.1 Pirellula sp.
TGGTAATTAGCTCCCACTTTTTTCCGCTACGGTGTGGAGCCCACGTTGCATCTCGCAATAGCCCCGCTGGCTGCATATAGCCTGTCGGCAATTCAATGATTCCCTTACTGCCGAAAATCTGCAAAGCAAAGCGATTCTCACCACCGCCCGCATTGCGTTTTGATGCAAAGTAGCCGTTGATATGATTCGCAAAACGATAGTGAGCATTTATTTGATCACCTGCAATCAAACCCAAACCCTCATTGCCGTCTACCACGTTTTCCTTAGTGAGCGGTTTTCCCGCAAAGTAAACGTCGGCCTGGCAACTCACCGGTTCTGAGCCAGCAATCAACGCCATCAATCCCAGTACATGGGAGCCGAGGACCCACAAGTCTTCGCCACCTCCACGATGATCCTCTTTGCCACGTCCCCGCAACTCGAGCACTTCTCCTATTTCACCTGCCGCGATCGCTTCCAGCACCCTATCGGTGACCGGCGTGTAAAAAGAGACATGCGCTATGGCAAGATGCAAATGACGCATTTCCAATTCCCGTAATACTTCGTCGCACTCCTGAAGAGTTCGGCAAAATGGTTTTTCCATGTAAATATGACAACCAGCCTGAGCCGCTGCCATCAACATCTCGTAATGCTGATCAATCCATCGCGGAGCAATGACGACAATATCCAACTTTTCTCGTTGCAACATTTCGCGGTAGTCGGAATAAGCTTGAACTGCGTTGATTCGCTGTTGGGCCTTTTTTAAGCCTTCTGGATTATCATCGGCAATGGCTACAACTTTGACATCTCCACAGCGACTGGCTCCAATATCTAGACTATGCCCGAAGTCTCCATGCCCCGTTCTGCCTATTATCCCAAGCCGTAGAGTATTCATCGGGGTAACATCCTCGCGCAAGATTTAGGGATTAAAGCTCAGTGTTGTACGTTCCACAGAGTGTCGTAAGGGATCACACGCTGTGCGGTTTAAGCTACCGGGAAGTGATGCACTCACTGTTATCTACCTCGCCGGGGAGCAGTGCAATATTCGCGCGACACTTCCGGCATAAATTTAGGCTATTGGCCGCAACAGATAAGAAGTGTTACCGAAATCTAGTTCTTGCATGCTGCCATCAAAGTGCGACAGCGCGGCGATGCTCCCCGAGGGTCTTAACTTTCGACAGAGAAGTCGCTCCCACTCCGTAACCAAAAGTTGTGACCACACAGAGATCCTACTGACGAATCAGGGATGCACGAATAGCGCGAAGATGCTCAGCTGCTTCGGCCGAACTTCTAGCCAACTGCGTGATATGCCCCATCTTTCTTCCGACGACGGCTGTTGACTTACCATATAGGTGCAAGTAGGTGTTAGGGGCTTCAAAAGCCTTCGTCCAGAGTGGATTCCCGCCTCTCCATACATCCCCTAAGATATTTGCCATCGCACAAGGACTGACTAATTGCGTGCTACCCAAAGGCAAATTGCAAACAGCCCGAACCTGCTGCTCAAATTGGCTTGTGACACAACCCTCGATTGTCCAATGTCCCGAATTGTGGGGGCGAGGAGCAATCTCATTGATCATCAGCCTTCCATTTGCGACAAAGAACTCGATGCAGAGGAGGCCTTCTAGCTGTAAACAATCGGCAACACCTACTGCAACTTTCTGAGCTTCAGCTTCTACCGCTGTCAATTCGGGCGAAACAGGACAACGAGAAACATCTAGAATGTGCTGATAATGCTCATTCTCTACCAAAGGAAATACAGCAGTCTCCCCACTCGGATTGCGAGCCACCAAGATCGATACTTCCGCTTGGAAATCGATCATCTTCTCCGCGATCAACAAACCATTACCGAGGATTTGTCGAGCTGTTTCCGCTTCGGCTTGTTGACGCAAAATTTTCTGACCTTTGCCGTCATATCCAAATTGGACTGTCTTAAGAACTAAAGGGAGACCGAGTTGGGAAATCGCAGCCTGAAGATCCTCGGCTGATTGCACGGCCGCGAAAGGGGTTACGGCGAAGCCCGCAGCTTGCAGCGTTGACTTCTCGGTGATGCGTTGCTGAGAGACCTCTAAAACACGCGAACCTGGGCGCACTGGCACACGCTGGTTTAAGTAATTCAGTGTCTCAACAGGAATATTCTCAAATTCTAGCGTGATTACTTGAGTCTGCTCAGCGAAAGAATCTAACGCTGAGCGATCGTCATAGCGGGCGCGAATATATTGATGCGCTACCTCTCCAGCCGGCGACTCCTCTTCCGGCGCAAATACAACCACCTTGTATCCCATTCTCGCGGCAGCGAGAGCGAACATTCTTCCTAACTGTCCCCCCCCCAGCATTCCGAGAGTTGCACCTGGCAAAATCGGGTCGCCATGATTGCTCATAACTGCGAATCCTTCAGAACGGTTTCCGTTTGTGAAATCGCAAATTGCTGCAACTTATCTGCTAACAGCAAGTCGTTTATGGCCAAGATACGCACAGCAAGCAGGCCAGCATTGCGGGCTCCTGCAGCGCCGATTGCCAAGGTACCTACCGGAATTCCGCCAGGCATTTGCACGATCGACAACAACGAATCAAGCCCTTGCAGTGCTTTGCTCTGAACTGGCACACCAAGTACAGGTAGCGTCGTACACGAGGCCACCATGCCTGGCAAATGCGCCGCGCCTCCCGCTCCAGCAATAATCACTTTCAGTCCACGACCGGCAGCCTCCTTTGCATACTGAACCATCCATTCGGGCGTTCGGTGAGCGGATACCACTCGACATTCATGCGGCACTCCGAAGTGCTGCAGCGTTTCAGCAGCGGCTTGCATGGTGTCCCAATCCGATCGACTTCCCATGATAACGCCGACCAGCGGTTTAGATTCGTTGCTCATTAGATTCACTCTCAGTCAAACTTCCAAAGCTTACCCAGAGACTCACGCTGAATCGCCGTCAATGCCTTGATGCCTTGCTTTGCCTTAGAAATCATTTGAGCGAGTTGCTCATCATCAAAGGTCGCCTCTTCACCTGTTCCCTGAAGCTCTACAAATTTGCCGCGACCTGTCATAACGACATTCATATCAACCTCAGCCGCGACGTCTTTGACGTAATCCAAATCGAGTTCGACTTTGCCATCGACAATTCCGACACTGATCGCGGCGATACTATCGGTCAGAGGATACTCACCTTTAGACACTTTACCGAACTCAGAATTCAAGGCATCCACCATGGCGATAAATGCGCCGGTGATACTGGCAGTTCGGGTGCCACCATCGGCCTGCAGAACATCACAATCGATGGCGATAGTTCTTTCGCCGAGTTTCTGTAAATCAACAACTGCTCGTAAACTTCGCCCAATGAGTCGCTGAATCTCAGTTGTTCGGCCATCCACTTTTCCAGCCCGATCTCGTGATTTTCGAGAAGTCGTGCTTGAGGGTAACATACTGTATTCGGCGGTGATCCATCCTTGCCCACGTCCTTCCAGCCATGGCGGTACTTTCTTTTCGACCATTGCAGTGCAGAGCACGATCGTGTTGCCGCACTGGTATAGCACGCTGCCAGGTGCATGCTGTGTAAACTTTCGTTTAACTTTGACTGGCCGAACTGCAACCGCCATCAAACTTTCCTTTTAGCAAAGATCAAATAGACCATTCGTTTCAGATGGACGAAGTATCGATCCAGCCTGATTGGATGGCGATCCAAACAAGCAAACCTTTCTGTGCATGCATGCGATTGCCTGCCTGCTGAATGATGGCGCTATTGGCTCCATCAATCACCTCAGCCGTCACTTCTTCACCGCGATGAGCGGGTAAACAATGCAGAATCTTAGTCTCTTTTTTGGCCAGACTCATCAATTTTTGGTTGACCTGATATGGCTGAAAAAGCTGTAGTCGCTGCTTGGTTTCCTCTTCCTGTCCCATGCTCACCCAAACGTCGGTGTAAACATAATCTGCGTTCTTCATCGCCAAGCCAGGATCGCTGGTTTGAACAATATCAGCCTTTGGATAGCGAGCCTGGATTCGATTCAACCAGGCGTCATCCACAAAGTGCGATTCTGGACCAAGCAGGCGAAAACGAATACCTGTCATCGCACATATGAGGGCTAAGCTTCGCGCGACATTGTTGCCATCGCCAACAAACGTAAGCTGAGCTCCTGCCAAATCTCCAGAAAGTTCCTGCATGGTCATCAAATCGGCCAAAGCTTGGCACGGATGAGCCAAATCCGAGAGTCCATTGATGACCGAGACACAATTGAAACTGGCAAGCTCTTCAACCGTATTATGCGAGAAGGTTCGCGCCACGATAAAATCGGTGTATTGTCCAAGTACCTGGACGAAGTCGCTCGTTTTCTCGCGTTTCTGCCAGCCAACTTCCTGGCCGAGAAACATAGCCGCTCCACCGAGTTGGATAATTCCGGCCTCAAAGCTCGTACGTGTTCGCAAGCTCGGTTTCTCGAACAACAAAGCCAAGACTCGCCCTGCCAGCAAGGGAGGTCTCTTTCCTTGCTTCCACATACGTTTCAAATCGTGAGCCAGCCGTAGGATTTCCGCCAGTTCGCTGGTGGTAATATCGAATAAAGTGGTGAGATGTCTCATTGCAATTTCCAACCAAGGCCTAACCAAGCCAATGAAAAGGGTTTATGCACTTTGACCGGAAAGAGCGTTGCCGGTTGTAACCATCACAGCGGCCAAAATCTCTAGACTTTGATCTACTTCCGCATCGCTTATGGTCAGCGCTGGTAAGAAGCGAAGTACATTTCCCTGAGTACAATTAATGAGAAGTCCATTCTCTAAAGCAGCTTGCACGATTGCCGCTCCATCGATTTCCAATTCGACACCAATCATGGTGCCAGCGACTCGTACATCGCGAATAAAATCAATTTCGGTTCGGAGGTTGGTAAGGCCATTTAGAAATCGCTCACCTATCTCCGATGCTCGACTTAACAAACCTTCGCGTTCAACTGCTTCTAAAAAAGCGATTCCAGCCGCGGCAGCTAGGGGATTACCACCGAAAGTGGAGGCGTGCAAACCTGGCTTAAGATATTCCGCGATCTCCCCCTTGGCGAGCATCGCGCCACCTGCAATGCCCCCACAAATTGATTTTGCTAAGGTCATGATGTCGGGCTCTACTCCAAAATATTGGTAGCCGAACCACGAGCCGGTACGTCCACATCCCGTCTGCACTTCATCAAAAATCAATAACAAACTGTGCTGATCGGCTAGGTCGCGAAGCCCTTTAAGAAACGCGGCATCTGGAATTCGAACTCCACCTTCCCCCTGGATCGGCTCGATCATGATAGCGACGGTTTCAGCATCGATTCTTTTGGAAACTGCCTCCAGATCTCCCCATGCAACGTACGTAAAACCAGGCAGCATCGGGCCAAGACCCACGTGGTACTTGGGCTGTGCGGTCGCGGCCAATGCCCCCATGGTGCGGCCGTGGAACCCACCATCAAACGTAATAATTTTGTAACGGCCAGGACTACCATAAAGTCTTGCTAACTTGATGGCTGCCTCATTCGCCTCGGCACCGCTATTGCAGAAAAAAGCTTTTCCTCCAAAACTTCGTTCAGACAGCATTTGTGCCCAGCCACCTTGCTGCTCCATGTGCCACGTATTTGGGACATGAATCAATTGACTTACTTGATGCTGGACAGCATCAACCACCGCAGGATGGCAATGTCCTAGTAGGTTGCACCCCCAACCCGGGAACAAATCCAACAATTCTCGTCCTTCGCTATCCCATACTCGTGAACCTTCACCTCGAACCAAGTTCACTGGGTAGCGTTTGTAATTCGAGATCACATATTGTGAAAACAAATCAACGGTCGCTTGTGAGCTTAAATGCTTCGACATCGATTGTTCCTCTAACCTTGGCGTGGGAGTGACGCTTAGACTGCTCGATATGCTTGTCGAGGCCCAGCCAATATTTCCGTACCGACACCTTGAGTCGTATAAACTTCGAGAAGCAGTGAGTGTCGAAGCTTACCGTCGATGATATGAACTTTACCAACTCCTCTTTTCAAGGTTCCCAAGCAGGCTTCGATCTTAGGAATCATACCACTATCGATTACGCCAGATCGAATCAACTCGACTGCCTCATCCGCTGTCAGCGACGGAATGACGGTTGAGGGATCTTTCTTGTCACGGCGCACGCCGTTGACATCACTTAAGAAGACGAGCTTTTCCGCTCCCAAGCTCTCAGCAACTGCCATCGCGGCGGTATCTGCGTTGACGTTATACTTCTGACCTGCGGCATCGATGCACATCGAAGGTATCACAGGAATTTGAGCGGTGTAGGTCAAGCGTTCGATTACTTCGCGATCGACGCGTGTTACATGTCCGACGAATCCAAGATCAATTTTTTCACCACCTTCGCCATCCAGCAGCAACTTCTCACCGAAGAGAACTGGCGTCGTGTTGAAATTGAGATTCATCGCTCGACCACCCAAACGCTCAATCTCTTCAGTCAAGCTTTCGTTGATTTCACCAGCCAGCGTCTTCTCGACGATGGCCAAAGTTTCCGCATCGGTGACTCGACGACCTAAAATCTTCTTGGGAGTAATATTCGCTGCAGCCATAGCTCGATCGATGGCCGCACCACCTCCATGGACGATTACCGGTCGCATTCCGACCGTCTCCATGAAAATGACATCCAGTAGAATGTGCCGCATCGCTTCGGCATCATCCATCAAACTACCGCCGAGCTTGATCACGGTTGTCTTATCACGAAATCTACGAATCCACCCCATCGCTTCGATAAGGGTATCAGCTTTGGCAATCGCTTCTTCCACGGAGGGCTTTGCCCCTTTGTAAATAAACTCAGCTGTAAATAGACTCAGCTCACAACGAGCTACCCGTCGACATCATTTGAAAACGGGGAGTTTTCGTTGACCCTATTTTCGTTGACCATAAACGTATAGCGGGGCTTGGCTGAGACTTTTCTCAACCAACCCCCGACATAATGACAGCAAATTCGATCTTCAATGGGCTTAAAAACCCGCTGTTCGCGAAGCCCAATAGAATAGGCAATTCGCGGCAGCTACGCAATTATCCTTTTGCCCACTAAGGATTTAAGCCTTCTACGAATTTATAAATTCGTCCACCCGAAGTGACCGTCGTGAAATAAACTTCCCCGTTTTCATCTTCGCCAAAAGTCACAATGGGCAAACTTGGTGGCCACAGAATCTGCTGGTTAGCAACAATTTTTTGAGTTTTAGCATCGACCTTCAGAGCCCACAATTTGCCCGAAACATAATCGCCGTACAAATAAGCCCCAGCCAGCGATGGGACTTTGGCCCCGCGGTACACTTGCCCTCCCGTTATCGACTTGCCCCAACTTTCAGTGTGGGGATACTCAAAAACTGGATCGATCGTTGGAGTTGGAGCTTTTTGATTCTTATTTTTGAACTCATGGGCCCCTTCACGAAGGCTCCAACCATAGTTCTTACCTTTTTCAACGAGGTTAATTTCTTCCCACAAATCCTGTCCGACGTCGGCAACCCAGCATTGGCCCGACTGTTTGTCGAAAGCCATTCTCCAAATATTTCGGAAACCGTAAGCATAGATTTCAGGCTTGGCACCAGGCGTATTCACAAATGGATTATCCTTGGGTACCGCATACGCTTTACCTGGATCGTGATGATTGATATCCAAGCGCAGAATCTTGCCGAACCAAGTGCTCAGATCCTGTCCAGACAATAGAGGATCATTTCCTTTGCCACCATCACCCAAACCGACATACAAATAGCCGTCAGGTCCGAAGGCAATGGTACCGCCATTATGATTCCAGAAAGGTTGCTTGAGCGTCCAAATTATTTCCTCTGATTCGGCGAGGGCTCGCTGCGGATTCTGGGGATCGACCTTGAATCGCGAGATGGTGCTTAAATGCTGCTCTTTCTTAGCTGTGTAATATAAAAAGAACTCGCCATTCTTTTTAAACTCTGGATGGAATGCGATGCCCAAAAGACCTTCTTCATTCTCTTCGTCTTTATACATCACTCGATCGGTGATATCGAGAAAAAGCTCAGGCTGTTCCACCTGATCGTCGTTGGGCATGACGAAGATCTTCCCATACTGGCTACCCACAAAGAGTCGCCCAGACCCATCACCAGCGTGAGTCATAAATATAGGACGTTCAACAGATACCTGTGGGAATGCGCGTTCAACACGCACCTTTAAGGGCGACTGCTCATAGCTTGCATCGAGCGTTTCGTTGGCAAAACAATGACCGGCAGCAATTGTGAAAGCAAATGCTGCAAACAATATCGAACGCACCATAACCCTAATTCCTGTTGAGTAAACCATCGAATAAGCCCTACCGACGAACAAACCTAAACAAACAAGCCAAACTTCCGCGTTCACACGACAGTCGCTTGGCTTGCCGATAAGGTCTTGTCGCTTAACTTAGTTCTTCACTTCTAGCAATTCGACTTCGAAAATGAGCAACTCGTTGGGGCCAATATCACCACCCGCTCCACGTTCGCCGTAGGCCAACCCTGGAGGAACGTAAAGAATCCACTTGTCACCAACTTTCATGCGTTGCAAAGCTTCGGTCCAACCTTTGATAACACCGCCGACAGGAAACTCGGCTGGCTCGCCACGTTTAATGGAGCTATCGAAGATCGTGCCATTCATCAACTTGCCTTCGTAGTGAACTTTGACTTCACTAGAAAGCTTGGGTTGAGCTCCCGCACCTTGCTTGACAACTTTGTATTGCAAACCGCTGGGGAGAGCGATAACGCCTTCCTTCTTCTTATTTTCTTCTAGGAAGGTATTCGCTTTGGTTAGGTTATCCTTCGTAGCGGCTTCTGCTCGGGAAGTGAGCATTTGATTGATCTTCTCAAAGGCCGCAGCCATTTCTTTGTCATCCAGACGAGAATCAGCGCCAGACAAAGTATCCATGATCCCTGCTATGAGATCTTCCTTGGACAGGTCTTCTGGTTTGAAACCAGCTTCTTTGAGATTGCGACCAATGTTTAGGCCGATCGCATAACTTGGAGGATTCATGGGCTTAGCAACTTCTTTCTGTTCTGCGGGTGCAGGATCTTGAGCCACAGCAACGCGAGAAGAAACCCCAGCGGCCAGCGAGAACAAAGTCAGAGCGGCACCCAACAACGTGATACCATAGCGGCGCATAGACAACACCTTTACGCAGTTTCGTTCGACGGGGAATGAGCTAAAAGCGTGTGGAGGATCCCCCGTGGTGCCACCATATCGCTCAGTAAAGCCAGGGATATCATCCCCGGAAGCTATAGAATATATCTACTTGCCATCCCCGTTTACAGTGCCTATCGAGGGATCATCCGAAGTGCTTGCATCTGTTTTGGGAGGCTCGGTTTCCGGAAAAGCCAGGTATTGCACACACCCACGAACAGTTTGAGGTGGATACTTGGGCCAATTTTGGTTCTCGATTCCCACCTTACAAAGCAAGAAAACAGACCCTTTTCCACTGCGGATCAATCGATGGTGCTGGCAACGGCCACAAATCGACTGATGAAGAAAGCTTGGGGGGTCCATTCTTTAGCCAACCTTAGCGCAAATAGGTCAAATCAACTGCAGATCCCAGCACAGCCCATCTTTTGAGGGCTTATTCACATGCTAGGGATATCACACAACCAGCAAAGTCCCTACAGGCGTTACGGATCACCAAGTCATTGCTTGTTTCAACGTCGCAAAATTACCATTTTTCGCAACCTCTCCATTTATACATTCTATGGTTGCGTGGCTGTTTGAGAACGGCAGCGGTGAAGGCCAAACAGGCGACACAGCAAGCCGCACTCAAATGACCAAAAGGCTGGGGGGAGGCAATTTCGAACGTCTCGAAAGTGCCAAATGTTATACCTAGCTTTTCCTGTGTCTTGCACGCAGCGTATCCGATTTTGTGGCGAAATCTGAAACGATCGCGGCAGGATTATGTATTTGACCCGTATGTAGTGCTGCCAGGCACTCCCACTTCCACTGATTTGGAGAGGAACAACCATGAAGAATTTCGCCGCTAAGATCCGTAACTTCTTTAAGAGTGAAGATGGCCCAACAGCAGTTGAGTACGCTGTGATGTTGGCCTTGATCGTCGTAGTTTGCTTGGGTGCGATCCGAACGATCGGCACCAACGCAAACGGTGCTTTCAACCGAGTTTCGCAGCAGTTGGGCACCACCTAATTAAGTTGCAACACTTTGCCTCGCCGTCTGGCGGAGCAAGTTTTGGGTAATGGCATGGCATGATCGCTGTCACAATCGATGGCGGTCATGCCAACCAACCCAGCTTTAGAACTCAATCCCCTGACAACCCCCGTGGTTGGATAGCAAGAGTCGTAATATGCCAAACTTCCTTCCTGCAGAATTGATCGAGAGCTCCTGGGAAATCATGTGGTGCGCCATCAGCACCTTTGTGGTCTTGATCACTTGGTTCTGCAGTCTGCGCTAATCACGCTCAGCAGCATTACGCTTCCTGCCATCTAACACAAAGTTTTGCTGACCGATCAAGCAAAACTCCCACCTCACTTACCACGCCATCCCCTGACGATTGCAAGAGATAATTATGGATTCTTTATTTTCATTGATGATTGAACACTGGAGTGTTTGGTTAGTTGCTTTCACGCTCGTTGTTGCCGCAGTTATCGACGGCATGTACCTCAAAGTACCCAACTGGCTTACAATCCCCATGATCATCAGCGGATGGGCCTTCAGCTTTGCTGTTGCGGGCTGGAGCGGATTGGGATGGAGCTTCCTTGGATCTATCGTAGGTCTCATTCTATTGCTGATCGTTTATAGCATCGGCGGTATGGGGGCCGGCGACGTCAAGTTGCTCGCTGGAATAGGTGCATGGCTGCATGTCGAACATACATTCTGGATTTTCATCGCCACAACCATCGTCGGTGGAATTATGGCTTTGGCCATGATCGCAGCGAGTGGACGTTGGCGCAAACACTTCGGACAAATTAAGATGATTTCGAAAGAAATTGTCGAAGTTCGTGACGCAGAAACATTGTTCGCAATCGCTAAGGAACGCAAGCCTCGCATGCTCCTCCTCCCCTACGGAGTTCCGATGACCATCGCAGCTCTAGGTTACTTCGCAACCCAAGGCCTACTTTGGTAATCGAAGTGCTAAGGCGACCAACGCCAGCTTTCATCGCTCTGCCTTTATCGAAAAAGAATTGACGGTGATCACTTACTCAGTGATCACCGTTTTTTATTTGCGCATTCTCCTCACTGCAACAAGTGCAAAGCTACAACTCATGCAGATAGTTTGGCGAGTTGCGATTCGCATCCGCGAAGAGTGGAGCGAACTAGATAAATCTCTCTGCCAAACTAGTAAATCGCTTCGGTACTTTGAAATCATTCCGAATCCAACCAAGGTCCGCCGAGCGTTTATTCAGAAAAAAACAAAAAGTTACCCGCTAATCTTTTTTCTAACCTATGTTTTTTTAGAGGCGCGCCAGGCCTCACTTATCTTTATCTCATCTCGAGTCCCAACTTGTCGCAGGCAGAATCGTTCCATGGACTATCTACTCAACTCCGTTTCCGACCATTGGCCGTTTTGGCTCATCTCTGTAACTCTTTTAGCGGCAGCCGTTATCGACGGGATTTACCTTAAAGTCCCCAACTGGTTAACGTTTCCACTCATCGCCACTGGCTGGGCCTACAGTCTGATGGCAGGAAGCTGGACTGGGCTGGGCTGGAGTCTGGCAGGTTCGGCTGTCGGATTGTTGCTGTTGCTCGTCGTCTATTCGATTGGAGGCATGGGAGCTGGCGACGTGAAGCTCTTAGCTGGCATCGGCGCCTGGGTTCAACTTGAGCACACTTTCTGGATTTTTGTTGCCACCACCATCATTGGGGGACTAATGGCTTTAGTAATGATGCTTCTCAGTGGACGTTGGGAAAAGCATTTAAATCAAATGAAGTCGATCACCGAAGAGATTGTTGTCCTTCATGACCCAGAAAGACTTTTCGATCGAGCTGCCAAAAGAAAATCTAAGATGCTTCTTTTACCCTACGGTATTCCAATGACCGTTGCTGCACTCGGTTACTTCTTTAGCCAAGGCCTACTTTTATAAGTAGATTCTGGCAAGAAAGCGAATCTAGGCCACCTCGGCAACCTAAGAGTGCTGCGGTGGCTTTAACGCGCCAATAGAGAAGGCTACAGGCGATTTTAAAAATCAGCCGAATCCAAGCGAGTAGTCTCATGACGCAAGCCATGACGATTGGTTCGCTGGTAACGAAAGTAGGAATAGGCCCTATCTTGAGTACTGTAACTCAAGTGACGGTGGCTCCTCGACCAATGATATCAATAACGTTGTCATTTGAAACAATGCTAGCTTTTGCCGACTGATTCGCACTTCAGGCGGCCCCCTCCAAAATGGGAAAGCTGGCAATTAACGAGGTAATACGAAGATGCGCAGTAAGTCCAGCATCCTGCTAATCGTGGCTCTCGGTTGCGGAATGGTTGCTTCCGTGGGGATCAGCCAAGTTGTCTCTGAGAAATCGGCCAGCACCATCCAGGTAAAACTGGTCGAAATCCTAGTCGCTACCAAAGATATTGATGTCTCCGAAAGAATCACGGCAGACAACATTCGGTTAGAAAAGTGGCCCGAAGATCGACTACCCGAAGGTGCGATCACCAAGCTGGACGAAGTCGAGCACCGTTTCGCGAACCAGCGTCTATATGAAGGTGAGCCAATTCTACAACGCAAGTTGATGGATTCGGTGGAAAGTGCTGCCGTAAAAATTCCTATCGGCCACCGCGTCTTTGATATGTCCGTCGACAACAAGACCGGCGGTACTGGCTATATTCTTCCTGGCGATCGCGTGGATGTAATTGGATTTTTTCCCGCAACCCAGGCTGGAAAGATAGGTCAAACCCAAACGGTACTGCGTGCGGTCCGAGTTTTCGGTATCGATGGTAATACGGTGCGCGATGCTAAATCAGCAACTGCAGACAACAAAAAAGTTGCTAACACCATTCAGCTGTTGATTCAGGATTCTCAGTTAGAAGCAATGACCACCGCTGCTGCGATGGGACAATTGCGAGTCTCGCTATGCCCTCCAGGGGTTGTCACTCCAAACAAAGAGGAGAATATTGACACCGGTGCGGCGTTCCTCACTTGGCTAAAAGAGAATCATGGATCTCAGGAACCAGAGCAAAATAACACTCAGGCCAACAAACCTGAAATAACATCGACAACTCCTAGAGTAAATACTCCAGCACCCACGCCGGTGAACCAGGGTCGTGAAATCGCTGTCATCACACCACGAGGAGTATCGAGATATCAACTGGGCAACAATGGTGAGCTTCCGAGATTGATTGAAAGCCCTAACCCAAATGGCAATGCACCTGCTGTTCCAACTAGCACAGACGTAGAAACAGCCGACCTTGGCGATTCTCCCGTGGACAATCCTCTGCAAGACGGTTCCGAGTCAACGGACGCACCCGTAACTGGGGGGAATAATACTCCGACCTCAGGGACAGGTTCAACTTCGCCGACTGATGGTTTGCAGCCAAGTGATTCGCCCCGATAACCGTTATAACCGTACCTTTAGGCTTAAACGACAGAAAAGGAACTGGTAATACCGAATGAAGAGATATGAAATTGGAGTGTCGGTAACACAACTGTAGACAATATCGCACGCAGTTATGCAACTTGAATCACTGCTCGATCGATGGAAGAGTTTGCTTCCATGCACAGAACAGAATCAAGTTAGTTAGTAGCGAACCAAGAATTTAGATCATTAATTCACTTAGTACACGGAAGTACTTAAGTTCAGGAAAGATGTCGCATTGCATGACGACTTTCCACGCACAAAATGCCGCAACTGTTTCACAAGGATGTGATCGGATGGAGTCGAGGTATCCCCAGCGGATTCTGCAACAACTGTTGCTGTCCCTTTCGTTTCTTGGCGCAGCGACAGCCTCCCAAGCTCTGGCGCAGCTTCCATCCGAGAACCTACCGGCAGTGGAAAACGTTTCACCATCGGTTGGTGGCTCAACCAAGCTGACATTGCGTACCCAAGATCTAACCATGGTTGTCAATTCGTCCCATACGATTGAGACTGCCAAACCTATCAAATACGTCACGGTTGATAACCCAGATATAATTTCAGCTCAACCGATCGACAGTACCAAAGTTCATCTCGCCGCTCGTCGTAATGGTGTCACTCAGGTTGAGTTCGTCGATGGTGATGGACAAGCCCAGACTCTGCAGATTGTTGTTTTCGGTGATGCCCGCGAATTAGAGATCATCCTACGACGACAATTTCCAAACTCTCAATTGCAAGTTACTCCTATCCAAACCGGTTGCATCATCAGTGGAATTGTGGCCGATAGCGATGATGTCGAAACAGCCATTTCTATCGCTGAACTTTATTTCAGTCGAGTGATTAACAATATCCAAGTCATGGGAGTGCACCAAGTCTTGCTGCACACTCAAGTGATGGAAGTTTCACGTTCCAAACTTCGTGACCTCGGATTCGACTGGCACTGGTCTAACTCCGGCGATTTTGCAGTCCAAAGTGTCAACGGTCTTGTCTCGCCAACTGCCTCGGGACTAACTCCTTCAGGCACTGGATTGAATACGTTCAAGTTTGGTGTCGTCGGTAACAACTCTGCATTCTTTGGACTGATTCGCGCTTTAAGACAGAACAACATGGTCAAAGTTCTTGCCGATCCCACCGTGGTCGCCGTCGATGGCCGCCCGGCGAGCTTCAATTCGGGAGGTGAGTTTCCGATTGTTGTTCCATCTGGACTTGGCCAAGTTGGAATTGAGTTTCGCGAATTCGGAACGCGTGTTGACTTCGTTGCCAAAGTCCGAGGTGACACGCGAATTTCTTTGGAAGTCCGCCCAACCATTAGCGAGGTTGATCCAACCCGTAGCGTGACGATCCAAGGAACTACAGTTCCAGGTCTACGAAGTCGTTTTGTTGACACCGCCGTCGAACTCAATGCGGGCCAAACATTAGCAATCGCAGGTTTGATCCAGGTCCGAACTGAAACGGAAGTTATCGGTATCCCTGGACTTTCGGAATTGCCATATATCGGCGTACCCTTCCGTCGGACCCGCGAAATACAGAACGAAGTCGAGTTACTCATCATGGTCACACCTGAATTAGTGGAAGCCATGGATCCTTGTGAAGTTCCAACAACCCTCCCTGGTATGAACAGCCAAAACCCCATGGATTGTGAGCTATTCTTGAGAGGGTACATAGAAACACCCGTTCATGACGGTGCGAACTGCAATCCTGGCTATTGTCCACCAGATTCGCTAGGAGCTCCCGTGCTGAGCGAACCGCTGCCTGGCGTTGAGGTAGTTCCGAACGCGCACTTTCCAACGACGAGCAGTCCAGCGGCAAACTCCGCAGTCACTCCAGCATCTGGCCTGAGGGATTCGAATGTAAATCAAGTCCCAGCAGTGACCCAAGCTGTCACCAATCAAGATCGCATGGCTATCCCAAATTATCCGGTAGGGACAGCTAGCCAATTGCGATAGAAATGACACATTCCCAATTCCAAAACTACTGCGATACATGTTGCCATGAGTAACGTACTTAGACTTGCCATAGTTGACCCTAACGATTCCACGCGGGAAGAAATCAAAGTAACCCTGCAGGGAATGGACATGGTCTGGCTGGAAGCGGAATGCTCGCGCTATGAGTTTTTCACCGATGTGGTTGGCCAATCCAATCCCGATATCGGGATCGTCGTGCTTGACTCCGATGTTGAAAAAGCCATTTACCTCATGGAGCGACTTAAAGAAGATAATGCAGCTTGTGAAATAATTGCTGTCAGTTCCAGCACTGATGGACAGCTTATTTTGCGATGTCTTCGCGCTGGGGCCAAAGAGTATCTGACCATGCCCCTGGATGTTGAAGAATTAATCGCGTCTCTGCAACAAATTGCATCGCGAAAATATTCTGGAACGGAAGGGAAGTTGCGGGCATCAAAAATCATAGCTTTCTGCGGTGCATCCGGTGGGGTCGGTTGTACGAGTTTAGCCGTGAACCTAGGTTGCATTTTGGCATCAAATCCAGCAAACTCCGCTGCGCTGGTGGATCTCGATTTAGCCGTTGGTGATGCTGACGTTTTTCTCGATACGATTCCCGACTACAGCCTCGTCGATGTGACGCAAAACATTGCCCGCCTCGACTTCCAATTATTGAAAAGGTCGATGACGAAGCATCCATCAGGTTTGTATCTGTTGCCTCGACCTGTGCAACTACAAGATTTAGCCTTAATCAATCCTGAAAGCTTGCGACGTGTGTTTGGCTTGCTCAAGGCTAGCTTTACTCATGTCATTCTCGATCTTTCCAAAGGCTTTACCGAAGTCGATGTCGCAGCGTTGGAAATGGCCAACGAAATTGTGATGGTCGTTCAATTGGATCTTCCGTCGTTGCGCAATCTCGTGCGATTACTCTCTTCATTCGAGGAAATCGCGGAGATCCGCGAAAAGGTTCGTATCATCGTCAACCGTGCCGGTCTGGAGAGTGGCCAAATAAGTTTGAAGAAGGCCAGAGAAACAATCGGACGGGATATCTTCGCCCAGATCCCCAACGATTATCGCACCATGGTGGAAGTTCGAAACAATGGTGTCCCCCTCATTCAACACGCTCCGCAGGCTCCGATCACTTCAGCGATGGTGCAACTCGCAGAGCGATTGAGCGGGCAACATATTGAAACCGGAACGCCCGCCCAAGAGACCAAGCAGGTAGCCGCCTCGTCAAGTTGGCTCAGTTTCTGGCCAGGCAAAGCCGCTCAGACCAAACCGACGGCCACCAAGTAACGAAATGTAAAAGTAGCTCCACTCGTTTTGTAACTTCCAAAAACGAGTGGAGACATTCATTCCGAAAACGAGAATAGTTACCAAAATTATTCAGAAAGACTTTTCTCGATCCCATTCCAGCCAAGCTTACGGTATATCAATTCCTTCGCTGGTGTTCACTTTTCGAGAACCGAAACGGCTTGCAGGTTCTTTCAACCATTCCAATAGTGTCCTGATCATACTGCCGGTTCCTCCCGCATCCATCCATGGCTTGGGTTTATCCAAAAATGCAGGGCCAGCGATATCCAGATGACACCAGGGAGTGGTTCCCACAAAATTCTCAAGGAATTTCGCTGCCGTAATTGCCCCTCCCCACCTACCATCACCAACATTTTTGATGTCAGCGATCTTGCTGGCCACCTGCTCATTGAAGAATGAGTACATCGGGAGTGGCCAGACATATTCACCAACGTGTTCCGCAGCGGCTTGGATCTGCTGGATGAACTCCTGATCGTTCCCCATCACACCAGCAATATCTGTTCCCAGGGCTACAACGCAGGCTCCTGTCAAGGTTGCTAAGTCAACAATACAAGTAGGCTTTCTCTCCATCAGCACATCCAAGACATCGGCGAGAACCACCCGTCCCTCAGCATCTGTATTGAGTATTTCAATCGTCTTTCCTTGCCGACTTTTGATGACATCCCCCAACTTGAAGTTACTACCGGAAATAAGATTCTCGACCAGTCCAACAGCCACGATCATCGGCTGTTGTAGTTTTAGTGCCGCTGCAAGTTGTATGGTCGCGATGGCAGTTGCTGCACCTGCCATGTCACATTTCATTGTCGTCATGCTTTCTGTTGGCTTTAATGACAAACCACCACTGTCGAACGTTACCCCTTTGCCCGCAATTGCGACAGGCACGGACTTGGACTCGGCTGGGTTGTAAGTCGCGATGAGCAATCTGGGAGGACGAATCGAGCCTTGGGCGACAGCTAACAGAGCATTGCAGTTCTGCTCGCGCAACTTACGCTCATCCCAAACTTCTAACGATACGCCACTGTTGAGAAGAAACTGCGTCGCATGTTCAACAAAGGTTTCGGGATAGAGTTCGTTGGGTGGTAGGTTCACCATCCGCCGCGCCCAGTTCATTGCAGCGGCTGTTTTGTTAGCTTCATCAGCCAGTGAAGATTTGGTATCCAACCAAGTTATTTTTGCGCACTGAAACAAACTTTTTTCTTGCCGAAAAAGATCTTGGCCTACACCGCCGCATAACGACCCTACCAAAACCTGTAGATGAAATGCCTCCGGCAAATGATCAGCAGCAAAGGCAATGGACTCTCTTTCCCTCGATGCAGCAATTTTGGCTCCGATGCCTCCCGCCTGAAATGCAGACGCCGCCGTAATCTTGTCGACGTCGCCTAGCCCAACAAGAATCACCGACTTGGCAGCTATGCCTGACAAATGATGCAATTCCAAAACCTTACCAGCTTTTCCGTTCCAAACTTTCTGCTCGGCAAGTTTGGCGATCACACCTCCAGAGGCTTGGTTG
>JAUMAI010000184.1:0-4018 GCA_032116775.1 Pirellula sp.
AATCACCCAGCTATATCGTTTGTTACGTGAGCAGCACCCTGCGTTCTTGGACTTGGGGACGCGAGGAACTGACATTAACACGCTTCTTCGGACCTTTTCATCCGCGTTGGACGCTTTGAATCCGTTACGCAATCGAGCAAGTGTGGCCCACCCAAACGACGAGTTGCTCGAGCTTCCAGAAGCAATGCTTGTGATCAATGTCGCTCGCACATTGTTGCACTACTTTGACACAAGAATTTCTGCCAGCAATATGGTGGAATCGTAAAAGGCAAAGTCCTCAGATATCGGGACCATAATCGGGAATACGACTGAAGATATGGACGCTCAAATTTCAGATGAGATCAAGGGACATTACGATTCAATCCTGAACTATACAATTGATTTGACCTATGACTGGTGGACTTATCGAACGCTTTTCGGCCACTCAGAAGATCGATTAAAGTTGCTTCAAGAGTACACCTCGCATTTTTTTCGAGTGGTGCATGATGCTCTTCTTGAGAAGGTGATATTGGGAATCGCCCGCCTTCAAGATCCTTCAAAGTCGTGTGGTCGAGACAACCATTCCTGCGAGTACTTTGTCAACGAATGTGAGAAACACGGGCTTCAGAATCTAGCGGCACTCTTGAGTGATGCTCTTGCCGATGCACGCGCGTCGGCGAAGAAGATCACACAATATCGCCACAAACGTGTGGCTCATCGCGACTTATCCCTGAGGCATTCAGATACGCTATCACCTGGGAGTCGAGCTGAGATCGCAGAGGTGATTGCATGCCATCAGAGATTTATGCAATTGGCTTGTAACTCGTTTCAACCTGATACTGAATTGGGCTGGGATATCATTTCGCATAGCGATGCGCAATCCATCGTTGCAGTGCTGAAAGGCTATTTCGCCTTTCAGCGTTTTGAACGTGACGACTGGCAAAAGGCCCGTGAGTATGAAGATCACGAGTTTCGGGATGCCTAGCGCGCAACCTCAGAGCAAGCTGACGAAGTTATCGATGCACAAGATCGTGATCTTGGATAATGCAACCCTCGGGCGACTAAGCCGTGACTTTTGCTCTCGCGCTGTGGCATCACAAGCAAAGGCTGTAGAGTTCATTGAGCGGCTTAAGCTGGGTGGCATTTATGTCGGTCTAACGACAACAGGGCTGATGGAGCTGTTCGCTCATGCCGACGAGAAGGTTGTTCGAGGCAGGTACGAATTGCTTGAACAACTGCCATGTGTAGCCTGGATTCGCCCATACGACGGAAGTTGGTTCGTAGGGGACTTCACACATGTTCTCCTGCGAGAACTTCACGAGGCGGTCCACGGAGTAAGGCGACCACCGCATGAAGTAATTGACATCGTTCGTGAAAACGTATGGGAAACAGGAACAGGCTCAGACATGTTTGGTGGCATGCAGCAGCGACAGGTATGGGAGGTTTTCCGAAGGCTTACACAACCAATGCAGCGTAAACAGGTCCGTATCGCTTCACTAGTGCGATCTGAACCAACGGGGATTGAGCGTAAGCGGCTGCGTGATCTCGAAAGTTCACACTTTGATTTCGGTGACCGATCCCTAGCTGTCATCGACAAGCTAATTCCACTACGTGCAAGGGAGATTAGAGAACACGGAGACGAAAAGCTTCTAGGTTCTGAATTGTTTGCCTCACGCCAGTTTTACCAAAGCCTAATGCCTATGTTGCGTAAATTTTCGGGAGTGAACTTGATAGACTCGGTTTGCAACGAGCATAGTATCCCAAGGAAACTAGTTACCGACTCGATGACTGTTGATGCGCTGACAACGCTTGTCAAATTCTCGCTTCAAATAAAATCATTCGGGATGCGATTGAAGCCGCCGACTGCTTTGACCTTATCCGATGTGGAAATCAGCCAGCTCCCCTCAATGAAGTTTGAGCATCAGATCAGTGAAGCACAGCGTAAAGCAGAGCGATATCGTGGCAGTGACTTTTCAGACAGCCGGCAGGCAGCATTGTCGTTATACGCAGACGCAGTCGAAGTCGACCGTCGGACATACAACTATGTTCAGCAAATCTCTCGAAATGATCCATTCTTGAGCCTGAACGCAAGCAGAATCATCAAATCCACAGAGTACTCGAAGCTCAACCTTTAATGTACCTAGGCAGATGGTTTTGGCTGCATCCATGGCAGAACACTTTCCTGAAATTTACCAAACTCGGTAATGAAGCGTTCTGCCCATACAATGGATGAATCAACCGCGGCGTCAACGTTTGTGTATTCAACTTTGTGCCAATGGCGGTGCTTTCCGTATGCATCCTCAAACATCCACGTTGCGCCTCTGCCCTCTTCTTGCATTACGACGGTGACGCATTCTGCAGCTTTGGCTGCATGAGGGATTTCGTAAAGGTGCCCTGAAGGTTCGGTGTTTTCAACAATCACAAACTTGCACATGAGTGCATGTCGCATCACCTTTTGAATTATGCTCTCACCAGTTCTGTCGGGTTGTTCTTTAATGATATAGGCGAAATATCCATGTGTCTCCAGCCGGGCGGCAATATGTTTCAAGCGGTCGAGAGACGGCCCAGTGTCCTTTCCGAGAACCAACACTGAATCCGAGTTCTCCAGTATGCTGTCAGCGCGACGTGAAACTAGATCATAAGCAGCCCTGATTGATTCGGCGACTTTTACCGGATCAGTGTTGCTCGGAAGTAACAATTCCCAACGCACGAAGATATGAACGTCTTCATCGTCGCGTTCTGGATTTGAGAATGGGTGTCCCTCATGAATGAGACGAACAACTGCTCTCTCCATTGCTTCGGCAAACGCATAAGCGGAGTATCTGTGCTGCCAGAATTTCGTGTACATGTGATCTTCGATGTGGCAAACAAATTTGTCGCCAACGCGAGTGATTGTGGCGTCGGGAAAGTAGTCGTCCATCACACGCACTTGCAAGTTTTCCGGCAGTCGCGTTAATTCGAGTGACGCAAGTTCGCTAAGGCCGATCGGATCTTGGTCTTCGTATCGAAATTCATCCCATCCGTCACCGACGTTGGGTACTTCTTCCTCATCAAAATGGTCAGTCATTGTGCTCCCCTCAAGAGAGTCCAATTGTCTGGCTTGAACAAGTTGATGTCCACTCCTGCCGTAAGAAAAATGCGGTTCACTTTTGTATCGATTAGTCTTGCTGAGCTTGAGTCGAGTGGATGTTCTGCAAACTGAGCTCTGCAAATCATTAGGTCTCTTTCGCACCCTACTCCGTCATTTCGAACCTTCACCGGGTATTCCTACAGATAGACGCGGCTGTTGTTGCTGCGAATGTCTGTCTTCGAGCCGCCAATTATAGCGGCGTTGAGCATGGAGGTGCGAGTTGCTCTCGTCTGTTCCCCCTTCTTCCTTGTCCGCGACGGCTCGGCGATCGGAAATCGCTGCGATTCTTGCGGCCGGCATCGTTCGGATGAAATCACGTGTGGCAATCCCGGCTTCTGAAATCGAAGACGATCTGGAGGAATTGCCAGCAGCTTGCCTTGAGGTTTCTTCGGAAAGCGTGCTCTCTGTGACCAACGTGGTTAACGACCAGTGAGTCCGTTTTTTCAGGAGAAATCAATGCTGATCGACATCGACAAAGAGGTCGCTCTGCTCCAACGCATGACGGTGGGGCAGCTGCGAGAGAAATTTGAAGAGACTTGGGGCGAGCCGACCAACACTCGCAACAAGCAGTGGCTCGTCAAACGCATCGCTTGGAAGATGCAGGCCAATATCGAAGGCGACATTTCACAGCGGGCCAGGCGTCGCGCCGCTGAACTCGCTCGCGGCACCGACATCCGTACGACTGCCCCCAAAGCCATCAAGCCAGCCCCGAAGTCGACGGGCGAGACCGTGACGGGTTTCGTCCAGCCAGGAGAAGACAGTCGTCTCCCGCCGCCGAGATCAGAGATCGAGCGAGTCTACAAAGGCGACAAAATCGTGGTGCTCGTTCTAGAGAACGGCTTCGAATACGAGGGGGCGATCTACAAGACGCTCAGCGCTGTGGCCAAGAAGATCACTGGCCAGCACTGC